>JACQPO010000130.1 GCA_016207545.1 Methanobacteriota archaeon
GAGTACATCCCCGGCGTGAACTACGTGATCCGCCCGGACGGCCGGCGCATCCGCGTGACGGACAAGAACGCGGAGACGGTCGCGGAGACCGTGGAGATCGGGTGGACCGTCGAGCGTCAGCTCGTGGACGGAGATATCGTGCTGTTCAACCGGCAGCCGTCGCTCCACCGGATGAGCATGATGGCGCACGAGGTCCGCGTGATGCGGGACAAGACGTTCCGGTTCAATTTGGCGGTGTGCCCGCCGTACAACGCGGACTTCGACGGGGACGAGATGAACCTCCACGTGCTCCAGTCCGAGGAGGCGCGCGCGGAGGCGAAGATCCTCATGCGCGTGCAGGAACACATCCTGTCGCCGCGGTTCGGCGGCCCGATCATCGGCGGGATCCACGACCACATCACGGGCTGCTTCCTGCTCACGTACCGGAACCACATGTTCTCGAAGGAGGAGACGACGGTCGTCCTGTCCAAGATCGGCCTCAAGGAGCTGCCGAAGCCCGCGAAGACGGACAAGGACGGGAAGGATTGGTGGACGGGGAAGCAGATCTTCTCCCTCGTCCTGCCGAAGGACCTCAACATGGCGTTCAAGGCGTCGATCGCCCCGAAGGGCGTCACGGACCTGAAGGTCCTCCAGGAGGAGGACGCGTGGGTCGAGATCAATGACGGCAACCTCCTCTCCGGCACGATCGATGAGAACGCGATTGGCGCGATGAAAGGCCGGATCCTCGACAAGATCGCGCGGGACTACGGTCCGGATCGCGCGAAGCAGTTCATCGACGAGGTCACGAAGCTCGGCCTGGGTGCGATCATGGTCCGAGGCTTCACGACGGGCATCGACGACGAGGACATCCCGGAGGAGGCGAAGAAGCAGATCGCGGACGAGCTGCGGGGCGCGGAGGAGGAGGTCCACGAGCTCGTCGAGAAGTACCGGAAGGGGCAGCTCGAGCAGATGCCCGGCCGGTCCGTCGAGGAGACGCTCGAGGTCGAGGCGATGAAGGTGCTCGGCCGCGCCCGGGACAAGGCCGGCCAGATCGCGAGCAAGCACCTCGGGATGGAGAACCCGTCCGTCATCATGGCCCGCTCCGGCGCCCGCGGCAGCATGCTGAACCTGTCCCAGATGGCGGGGTGCATCGGTCAGCAGTCCGTCCGGGGCGAGCGACTGTCCCGCGGCTACTGGAACCGCACGCTCCCCCACTTCCGCAAGGGCGACCTCGGGGCGCAGGCGAAAGGGTTCGTCAAGTCCTCGTACAAGGGGGGGTTGCACCCGACGGAATACTTCTTCCACGCGATGGGAGGGCGCGAGGGTCTCGTCGACACCGCGGTGCGGACGAGCCGGTCGGGGTACATGCAGCGCCGCCTGATCAACGCGCTCGAGGACCTCAAGGTGAAGGAGGACGGCACCGTGCGGAACACGGCGGACACGATTATCCAGTTCCGGTTCGGCGAGGACGGCGTCGACCCCAGCCGGTCCGTGCAGGGGTCCGCGGTCGACATCGACGACATCCTGCAGGAGGTGCTCGGCGAGGAGCCGGGCTGGCGGGAGCGGCTCGCGGAGAAGGAGATAACCGGGTACGGGCTCACGGAGAAGGACATGTACGTGGAGCTCGAGGAAGAGGAAGTCGAGGAAGAGGAAATCGTGGAGGAGTAAGGATGGCCCGGC
Organism: Methanobacteriota archaeon; assembly: GCA_016207545.1. Taxonomy (GTDB): domain Archaea; phylum Thermoplasmatota; class Thermoplasmata; order RBG-16-68-12; family EA-27; genus EA-27. Next base: position 1,660 of record JACQPO010000130.1, read on the forward strand.
TCGACACGATCGAAGCGCTTCGGCGGCGCGGCCTTTCGAAGAAGACGGCGGAGACGCTCGCGGACGCGGGCTTCACCCTCGACTCCTTGAAGACGACCGCGCCGGAGCGGCTCGCGAAGTACATCGCCGCGAAGGAGGCGAAGAAGATCCTCGCGAAGGTCGGGGCGCCGGAGGGCCCGTCGAAGAAGAAGGAGAAGAAGGCGGCCCCGGAGCCCGCGCCGGAGGCGGAGGCCGCGGAGGCGGCGGAACCCACGCCGAAGGTCCCGGAGAAGGTGCCGAAGTCCTCGGAGAAGGAGGCGGAGATCTTCGCGATGCTCGAGGCGATAGACCGGACGTTGCCCCGCCAGATCGTGTGGGACCTCGTCGGGAAGATCAAGGGCATCAAGATCACGAAGAAGCAGCTCCAGGACGTGCTCGCGAAGGTCGCGGACCGGTACGAGCGGCACCTGATCGACCCGAACGAGAGCGCGGGCATCGTCAGCGCCCAGTCGATCGGTGAACCGGGCACGCAGATGAGCCTGCCGTACGAGGAGAAGGTCGTAGTGCGGGAGGCCGACCGGGTCCGGACCGTGGCCATCGGCGCGTTCGTCGACGCCCTCATGGACCGCCATCCCGTGGCGCGGGACGGTCCGACGGAGTGGTGCGACCTGCCGCGGAAAGCTTCCGTGGAGGTGCCGAGTTTGACCGCTTCCGGACGCATCGTGTGGAA
>JACQPO010000131.1 GCA_016207545.1 Methanobacteriota archaeon
ATGAACTCGCCCGCGAGGTGCAGGTCGCTTTCTCGGAGCAACTCCAGCGCGAGGACGTGGGGGTCGAACCCCAGCGACCCCATCTTCCGGGAGTAGAGCGTGTATTCGTGTTCCGTTCCCTGGATCCGCTTCCGCACCCGGTTCACCCGACCATCGGGTCGGCTCCCGTCCGGAAGACCTCCCTCTGCCTCTTCTCGTACGTGGACAGCTCCGTGATCGCGTGCTCCTTGCACTCCTCTTCGACCGCCATCGCGAAGTCCTCCACCGACAGCCCTTCGCGCTTCCGGTCCTGCTTCTTGAGCGCGAGCACGCGCTTCACGTAGTTCTTCTTCGCCGTCTTGACGATCGCCGCAATAATCGCGCCGCTCACGATGTCCTTGCGCTTCACAGTCTTGATCGCTTCCTTCGCGTCCGCGTCGAGCTTCACCTTGACCCACTTGTTCTCCCCGTACAGCTCCTCGAGGACGTACTGGCGGAGCGTCTCGACGGCGGCCTCGTGGCCCCCGTTCTGCTTCATCAATTCCTCGCGCACGGGCAGCTCGTCCGCGAGGTAGACGCGGACGATTGCCTTCGCCTGCTCCTGGCCCGGCCTGGGGATCTCGATGATCTCGTCGAACCGCCCCGGGCGCAACAGCGCAGGGTCGACCAAGTCCGCGCGGTTCGTCGCGCCGATCACGAAGACGTCCCGCAGCGACTCGAGCCCGTCCATCTCGCTCAGGATCTGCGCGATGATGTTCTTGTGGACCCCGGACGTGTCCATGAAGCCACGGATCGTGAACAGCGCCTCGATTTCGTCGAAGAAGATGATCGACGGGCGCCGCTCGTGGGCCTGGCGGAAGATTTCTTTGATGATTCGCTCGGACTCGCCAACCCACTTGCTCAGGACGTCGGCGATGCTGACGTTGAAGAACGTCAGGTCGTTCTCCGTCGCGACCGCCTTCACGAGCAGCGTCTTGCCGCATCCCGGAGGCCCGTACAGGAGCACGCCGCGGGGCGCCTCGAGCTTGATCTGCTCGAACAGCTTCGCCTCCTGGAACGGCAGCACGATTACGTCGCGGATCCGCTCGATCTCCGCATTCAGCCCGCCAATCTGCGCGTACCGCACGTTCGGCTTCTCGCCGAGCAGGAGGGACTTCACCTCGAGGTTCGGCAGGATCTCGAGGACCTCCATCGTCGGCGGCAACACGGAAATCTGGAACCCGGGCTTCAGCTTCCCGAGCACTTTCTTGTCCACGTCAACGATCCGCTTCTCGAGGTCGCCCTCCACGGAGAGCACGAGCTTCCCGTCGAGGATGTCGAACACCTTCGCGATGACGCCCAGGTGGCGCATGCTGCTGCCTTCCACGATCGCGTACGTCTGCGGGTGGACCCACACGTACTGCCCGATCTGCAGCTGGGACTTGTCGACGAGCCCCGTGCTCACCTTCAGGAGCTCCGTCGCCCGCGCGACGACGACCTGGTTCCCGTCGAGGTCCGGTCCCTCCTTGCGGACGACGTAGGCGTACAGGAGGGGCGGCTGTTTGATCTTGTTGAACTTGTCCTCGTACGCCTTGAGCCGGTACTCCCGTTCCTCAATCTCGTATCGGAAGGAGTGGAGGTCGCGCTCGTACTGCCGGCGCAACCGGTCCATCTTCTCCTCGAACTCCTCCCGGACCTCGTCCACGGTCTTTTCGTCGCCGTCGTCCGCCATCGCGTCACCGTTGCAGGGACCGGGGACGGGAGGGAACCCTCCGTGCCACAGGGACACTGGAGAGACCCGCCGTGCGTCCCATCCCTTGGGAGCTAATCGGGTCGCCGCTTTAAACCTTTTACCCTATTTGCAGCCGCGCGAATAATGCGCACGGTGCCACGGATACGACGAACGCCGAAACGCGCGCAGAAATACAACATTCCTGGTTCTGCGCTGTCGCGCGATCAGCGAATTCCATGGAGGGGGAAAACTTTAGCGCGCACGTCGTCGACAACTTTGCGCACCGCGCGCGACACGTGCGACTCCTCGGACGATGGGGACGAATCACGCAACGTTCCCTCGCGGGGCTCTGCACGTACGAAACGCCGACACGACTCGAGCCATCCCTCGGGCAACGCATCTCCGGGTCGGCGGCCGAGTTGTGCGGCGAAAAGGAGCGCCCACACACGGGGCGCCGCGGTAACATCGTATCCGCCGCCGCCAACGGCAATCCACCGGCCGTCGCACCATCGCCTGCTGATTTCGTCGAACCGCATGCCCGCGAACTCGTACGACTCCGTCGTGAGCTCTAAGTGCGTGAGCGGGTCCGTCGTGTACCCGTCTGCGCCCGTCTGTGTCACGACCACCTCGGGACGGAACGCGTCCGCGAGCGGGGGCCAAATCGCATCGAACGCGAACTTCCATCCCGCGTCCCCCGTGTGCGGCGGGAGCGGCACGTTCACCGCGTATCCGCGGCCCTCGCCCTCGCCGATCTCGTCGACGAAGCCCGTTCCGGGAAACAGGAAATGGCCGTCCTCGTGGAGGGAAATCGTCAGGACGCGCGGGTCCCGATAGAAGATCGCCTGCACCCCGTCCCCATGGTGCGCGTCGATGTCCACGTACAGGATGCGGCGAATGCCCGCGTCGAGCAGACGGCGAATGCCGATTGCGACGTCGTTGAAGATGCAGAAGCCCGAGGCAAGGGCGGGCATCGCGTGGTGGAAGCCGCCGCCCAGGTTGTATGCCCGCATCGCCGCTCCGCGCGCAACCGCGTCGCACGCGAGCAACGTGCCGCCGACTTGGAGGAGGGAAGCCTCGTACATCCCGCGAAACGGCGGATTGTCCCCGGGCTCGAGACCGAAATCCGGTTCCGGCACGCGCGGGTCCGCGCTCAGCCGGCGGACGACCCTCACGTACGCGGATTCGTGCACCGTAAGCACGTCGTGCTCCTGCGCGGGCGTCGGCGTCCGTTCCTCCGCGAACTGCATCAAGCCGAGGGCGTCGATGAGATCGTGCGCGAGCTTCACCCGTACCTCGCGGAGCGCGTGGTCCGGTCTGAACTCGTACTTCAGGTAGTCCGGATGGTATACGAGGACGGGTCGAGCGTCCGTGGCGGTCGACGTCGGCGGCACCGAATCCGCATCCGAATCGGGAACCGGCTTTAGTCCTTTGCCGCCGGAAAATCGTTCCCGAGAACCTACAGGAGCCACCCGCCGGTGACGTTCAGCACGTTGCCGGTGACGAACCCCGCCTCCTCGGAACACAGATAGGCGACCGCGTACGCGACGTCCCACGCAGTCTCCGCGCGCGGGATCGCGAACTCCTTCCGCGGCGCCTTCCATGCCTCCTCGACCGTCAAGTCGTAGTCCGAGACGATGCCCGGTGCGACCGCGTTGGCGGTGATGTTGTGCGAACCCTCCTCCCGCGCGAGCGCCTTCGTGAACGCGACGACGCCCGCCTTGGCGGCATAATACGCGGCCATGTCTGCAGTGCCGTGTGCGCGATACGCGCCCGCGCACGCGATGTTCACGATTCGGCCCCACTTCCGCTTCCGGAGGTGCGGCAGCGCGGCCTTCGTGCAGAGGAACATCGACGTGAGGTTCGATTCAAGGATGCGCCGCCACTCCGCCTCCGTCGTCTCCGCAATCGACTTCACGATGAAATCGCCCACGTTGTTCACGAGGATGTCGAGGTGGCCGAACCGCTTCGCGGCGGTGTCGACGAGTCGCTTCGCCTCCCGCGCTTTCGTCACGTCCGCCCGCACGGCGAACGCGTCGGACTTCAGGCCCACGAGCTCTCGCACGGCGCGGTTCGCGGCGGCCTCGCTCCGCAAGTAGTTCACGCAGACGTTGGCGCCGCTTCGGGCGAGCTCGATTGCAATCGCACGGCCGATGTTGCGAGCGCCGCCGGTGACGATCGCGGCCCTCCCCCGCAGGTCCATCCCGCGCGGGAGCGTGGAGCGGGGCTAAGAAGCTACCCGCATCCTGCGACTCCTGCGGCGACACGTTGATATACGTCCGTCTTTCTGGGCATCGCCGACCATGACCCGCATCGCCACGATGAATCCGAAACGGCCTGTGGCGGGCTTCCCATATTGAGCGTGCGCGCTCTCCGTGTTCTCCGGCCTCCGGGTTTGGCGGGGCATGGTGTAAGGGCTGCATGTGGAGCTGTAGACTCCGCGGTGAGCGTTCAAATCGCTCTGCCCCGATGAGATACGAAGGAAACGGAGGTGATTCGATTCCGGACGAAACGGTCCCGTGGGATCCGGCGGCGCGTGCGCTGGCTCCTCAACAACCTGCGGGCCGCCACGCGCGGCCACCAGTGGTAGCGACGCGGCCGAAGACGCCGCTCGCCCGCGGTCCCAGCGGAGCCGCCAATCTAGCGAAACGCGCCTCCGAGCCCTCTTCTCGCTTGTCGCGTTCCTCGGCGCGGGGTTCTCCGCAATCGCGACGTTCCGCTTCACGACGCCGCCGCTCTCGTACATCTCCCTGTTCGCGGGGCTCCTGTCCCTCGCCTCCCTCGTCCTGTTCATCGCGCGGGTCACCGGCGGGGTCGGCCTTGGCGGCATGGAACGGATGATCGTGCATCCCCGTGCTCGCGTGGGCGCTCGGGTTCGGCGGATATCTGCTGGCGCCCGCAGCGAAGTGAGGGAGCGAAGGCAACCTTCATCAACCGCTGTCGGATAGGACC
>JACQPO010000121.1 GCA_016207545.1 Methanobacteriota archaeon
TCTCCCCACAGGCGTGGGGATGGTCCGGGGTGTGCATTGTCTCTGCCTCCTCGTGGAACGTTCTCCCCACAGGCGTGGGGATGGTCCGTTCCACGCGCGTCTCGCCTCCTCACGCTGGACGTTCTCCCCACAGGCGTGGGGATGGTCCGCTCTTGGTTGATCGTTGTGCCGCCGCTAACTAGCACCAAACGGTAACATTCCCAAATAGTGAGACGTATAGTTGTATCATATATCTCTTGACATCCGATGTCTTCGGCGGCATAGTCCTCCTTTAGGTCAGGGCCATTTCCCACGCACCACCGCTGCCCTGGCTCGGAGGGATGTGGCCTATGGCGCGCGCGAACGGTTCCCCACAGCGGTTTGCCCGCGACCCGCATCGGCCCGGGCTCGCCCGGAGTTTCAACGCGTGGGTGGCACGGCAGGACCTGGAGGGCCGGGCCTTGTCCGAGGAGCAGTGCATCGTCCTCGAGGCGGTGCGGCGGTTCCTCGCCTGGAGCGGTCCGGGGACGCTCTTCACCCGGCTGGCCTTCTTGGTCCTCCTGCATGTCGGCCTGCGGTTTCCCCGAGGGGTTGTCGAGGCGGTCCTGGGGCGCAGCATCACCGACAAGTCGGTCTGGCGGACGCTCGCCCCGGCCGAGGTTGCCGCCCTCCTGCAAGCCCCGGATCGTCGGCGCGAGGCCGGCGCCCGCCGGAGCAAGCTGACGGTGGCCCATGTGAGCGCCATCGCCCGCTTCCTCGGCGCCCATCCCCACACGACGGTGGTGGAGCTGCACCGCTGGATCACCGAGGGGCCCCTCCAGATCCCCATCACGCGGCGCCGGCTGTATCCGGCCCTCCGCCGCCTCGGCCTGGACACGCTGCTCCTCCCCTGGGGGCAGCGGAAAAAGGGGGCGCTGCCCGCCCCCTCCGCACCCAGCACGCCGGGGCCTTCCTCCTGATCCCCGAGGCGCTGGCGGTGGCCCGCCGGGCGGCGCAGGCCCTGGGCGGGGGGCGGCGGGCGCGGGCGGCGGCCCGCATCCGGGCGGCCACCCGGGGGCTGCTCCACAGCCTCTTCCTCCCGCTGGTCGGCATCCGCCGGATCTTCCACCTGGAGACCGCCGACGACCCCGGCTTGGGCCGGCTCACCGGGGGGCGCCGGGCCTGGTGCCGCCAGCGCTTGGGGGCCTGGCTGCGGGCCCTGCCGGCGCGGGCCGTCCTCCAGTTTGGCCGGGCGAGCGCCCCGGTCCCCCGGCGGGGGCCCGGGCGGGGGGGCGTGGTCCGGGTCTCCCTGGACGAGCACGCCGTGGCCCGCTGGACGCGGAAGTTCCGCATCCCCAAGGGCTACCACACCACCCGGAACAAGCACATGAAGGTGGAGAAGCTCTTCACCGGATTCGATGTCGCCAGCCGCCAGTTCCTCCGCCTGTGGGCCACCCCGGGGAATGTGGAGCTCCATCAGGTGGCCCGCTGGATGGCCCAGCGGCTCCGCCGAGCCGGTCGGGGAGCCCGCCTCCGCCTCCTCGTGGATGCCGGGGCGGCCAAGCGGGACGCGGCGGTCGCGGCGTTGCTCCGGGCGACGCCGGGGGTCACCGTCCTGATGCGGGCCCCGCGCCACCGTCGGCACATGCGCCACTGGCGCGCCCTGCCGGCACGGACCTTCCAGACGATTCGGGAACCGGGGCCGTGGACCGGGGCGCCCGCCAAGGTCCTCCGCGTCGCGGAGACCCGCACCCCCCTCGCGGGAGACGGCCCCTGCTTGCGCGGGGTGCGCACCATCGTGGCCGTGGAGGGGCGGCCGCCCACGACCGGGCGCCCCGCGAAGGACCGCTGGCATATCTTGTTCGTCAATGACGAACGGACCCCGGCGTATCGCCTGATTCAGGAGTTCCGGCGCCGCCAACACCACGAGCAAGCATACCGGATCGGGGTGCATGACCTCGACCTGGACGCCGTGCCGAGCGGCTACGCCAAGGCCAGCGCCCCCCACCAGCCCGCGTTCCGTCCCGCGGCCCTGACCTGGGCGGTCTGGACCAAGGCCCTCGCGGCCAATCTGATTGAAGAGCTCGGCGCCCGGCTGGGACCACCCTGGACGCACGCCCACCCCCGCACGCTCCGGCGGACCTTCCTCAACCGGCCCGGCACGTTGCGGGAGACCCCTGGAGCGTTGGTCGTCGAGCTGGAGCCATTCCCGGAGCAAGCGGCCCTCCAACCCCTCGTCGACGCGGTCAATGCGGCGCGCGTTCAGATCCCTGGGCCAGGTGGCAGACGGCGCCGACTCCTGATGCTGCTAGCCGATGATAAGGCCTTAATATGATAATTGTTAGAGTCTCACCATTTGGGCATCCTACCATTTGGTGCTAGGGGCGAAAATCGGTGCGTGTCGGCAGAGATTCCGCGAAGCAGAGGCTTATATCGAGTCGACGCAACAGGTCGCAAGGGAACTCCGGCGGGAGAGCTACACGCCTCGGGAGCGAGCGGCCATTTCGGAGGCAGAGGCGCGGATCATCCGCCTAGAAGCTGCGCAGGCAAGGCAGGTATGCGATCAGGCGCTCATAAAATGGGGACGGAACATGCGCATGCTCGAGGAAGCGCAGGGGCGTTCCAAGCGTTAGCCTTTTGGAAGACGACGTGCGGACTAGGGCAAAAGGAGGGCGAACGGAATGCGAACGCACCCGTTCGGTCCGCCCGTCTCGAAGGCTGGAGTGGGAAAGAGGGTGGCTTTGGGAGCGAAGAGCTAGGTGCAAGAATCCACAGCAATCCTGCGGCGAATACGGATGAGGCGATGGGGCACGAGGGCCGTCATGTTTCGGCTGCTTCATCGCACGGCGCTAGCCA
>JACQPO010000119.1 GCA_016207545.1 Methanobacteriota archaeon
CCGTTACACTTTGTACCAATTGAGTCAAAGGCTATGGCCCTCCGCGCTAGCGTGCGACGCGCCCGCCGCCAGAAGAACGAGCCCATGACCGGGTACATCGTGACGTGGGACGTCGATAGTAGGGACCGAACGCAGTGCGTTCGCCTCCGTCGCTTCGTCTACGGCTACACGGGGACGTGGCATCGGCGATCGTACCGCTATCCCGGCTTCGTCGAGCGGGAGGGTGTTCGGTATCTCGGGCAGTCCGTGCTGTTCGTGACCGCAGTTCGCCTGGAGGAGCTGCGGAAGTTCCTCCGGTCGAACGGAGTGGCCTACGTCATCGTGCAGGCGTGGATAGGGGCGAGGTTGGCGGGCTGAGTGGGTCAGTGCTTTGTATCAATTGATGCAAAGTCAGATTCGAACCCTTCCAGCCCTTCAACCCAATTGGAACGAAGGAACCCGTGCGTCATGGAGGCTTGCCGACCGCCTTTGTACCAATTGAGTCAAAGTCGGACCAGGTCCCTCCCGCCCCGTGACCTACTTGAGACAAAGGAATCGGGACGCTCATCGTCGCGGAGCGCCTAGCTTTGTTTCAATTGAGACAAAGTCCTCGCGGGAGGCCCCGCGCGCGGTCACCGAAGGGCCGCGACCTCGAGCTCGAACGCCACGACGGGGTGCCCCAGCTCGTACCCGGTGACGACCCGCGGGTGAATCTCACCAAACAGCCCCACGGATTTCTCTCCGACCCGCACGGACGCGCACCGCCCGTCGATGAAGTTCGGATCCTCCGCGGACTCGATCTCGTACGCCTCGCCGACGTCGCGCAGGATGCCTTGCACGAGCGACTTGACCTCCGTGAACCCGGCGCGCGCGTGGATGCTCGCGCCCGCCAACAGGCGGACGTTCCCCGCACCCCGGACCGCGTCCCCGACTTCGAACACGCGTTGCGGGAGGTCGCGGTGTTTGTTGAGCGCGAGGATCCCGAGCAGGGACGGGAGCAAGGAGGAACGGACGCGGGCTTGCTCCGTCGCCACGGGATTCCGAATCGGGAGCCGCGACGGACTTTCGAACGGCTCCTCCGGCGGCGCGACGGTGAGGGACATGATTTCCTGGTACCCGTAGCCGACCATCAGGGTACGGAGCGCGTTCGTGAACTGCGCGAGGTCCGAGGGGAATCCGGAGGTGTGGCGGCGCGGAAGGGACGTGGGGAAGCGGTCGTAGCCGTACCCGATCGCCACGTCCTCCATGAGGTCGACAGGGTGGAGGATGTCCGCCCGGTACGCGGGCGTGCGCACCCGCAGGACGATCCCCTCGGGCTCCGCGTCGTGCCGCATCCGTCGCAAGCAATCCGCCATCTCGTTGGATGTGAGGGAAAGACCGAGCAACGCGTTCGTCGCTGCCACGTCGACCGTGTAGTCCCGCGGCGTGAGGTCGGGCGTCCGGCGCGTGCCGTCGGGCGTGCGGAGCTCGACGGACTCGATCCGCGCGCCTCGGTCCGCGAGCGCGGCGCACACGATGTTCAGCGCGGCCTCCACGGCCTCTTGGTCCGTGCCCGTCACGTCGAGGAACAAGTTGCGCGTCTCGGGCGACAGCTGCGTGACGATTCCGTTGATGACCGGCGGGAACGACAACACCTGCCCGTCGCGGTCGAGGATGATCGGATACCGATCTTTGTCCTTCACGAGGGGCCCGTACTCGCGCCCCTTCTCGTGGCGCTCCAAGATCCCCGCCAAGTCGACGGACTCCGCCATGCCGAGCGGGACGAACTTCACGGACTTTGGCGGCACGGCCTTGTACACGAACGGCGGGCGCACCTTGTCCACGTCGTGAATCCCGATCGCGACCTTCTTCCGCCGCCGGCCGTGCGTCAGGTGAAGGTTCTCCTGGAGCTCGATGAGGGACTTCAGGAGCGGCTCCGTGAACTCCACGTCCCGCACGATTGCGCCGACCGCGTGGGGTCGGACGTCCTTCACGCTCGCGTCCACTTCGAAGACGATGCCCGAGGGACGGACGTCGTACCTCGGGAGTCCCGTCTCGAGCCCGAGGACGCCGCGGAACGCGCGCGCAATCCCCTCGATCGAGAGCCAGTCCGGCCGATTCGGGTTGATGTCGAACCGCTGCAGGGTGCCCTGGATTCCCTCCGGAGGACACCCCATCATGGACACCTTCGCCTCCACCTCTTCCGAGGTGAGGCGGGCTCCGACGAGGTCGAGGAACTCCTCGTGCTCGAACTCGACGACGGTCACGGCGCGGGCCATCCGCGGCGCGTATAATAAGGTTCAGCCGGTGGGCGGGACGCGTGCTGGCGACGGACCGAGCGGACGTGAACCGATCAAGAACGCCGAACCCAGGTGGACCGTGGGGGGGATGATGGGCCCGGCCAGATTTGGACTGGCGACCTCCCGGTTATCAGCCGGGCGCTCCAACCAGGCTAAGCTACGGGCCCACGGATGCGGCGGAGCGGGCGGGCATTTTGGCGTGCGGTAATAAGCTTTCGGAGCGCGACAGACGCGCGGAACTTCCCCGATTCCGGGCCCCTCTCCCGTGGAGCGCGTGATATGATGGGGAATAACCAAGGCGCAACCCTTTTAACGGGAGGGGCAAATCCGAAAGCCGGTGTCCCATGGAGGTACTTGAAGCCGTCAAGGCTTCTCGTAGCGTGAGCAAGTTCAAACCAATGCCGATCCCCGAGGAGAAGGTCCAGGCGATTGCGGGGGCCGCCCGGATGGCCCCCTCCGTGGACAACCTCCAACCGTACAAGCTCATCGTCGTCAACGACGAGGACCTCAAGCGGAAAATCGCTGGCGCCTGCACGAACGGCAAGAAGCTCGCGGACGCGCCCGTCGTCCTCGTCGCCTGCGCCCGGCTCGACGAGGCCGAGGCGACCGTCGGGGGGTACATGAACTCGTATCCCGTCGACGTCGGCATGGCGATCTCGTACCTCTCGCTCGCCGCCGTAAACGAGGGGCTCGGGACGTCCTGGGTGTTCTCGTTCAACGAGGCGAAGGTGCGGGACGCACTGGGGATTCCAGAGGATGCGGCGAAGGTCGTCGCACTCACGCCCCTCGGCGTCCCGGAGGCGTGGGACCCGCCCGCCGGCCGGAAACACACGTCGGATCTCCTGGCCTATAACGGGTACGAGTGAACGGAGAATCGAATGGCCCAACGGATTGCGACGTCGGAAGGGGCATATTGCTCGGGATGCGGGGCGTCCCTCTACCCCGCGTCGGAGCTGTGCTTCAGTTGCGGCCAGCCCATCGAGTCCGAGGTCGCCGGCAGCCAGTGTCCGCAGTGCGGCCGGGCCGTGGAGGCCGCGGCCACGACGTGCCCGATCTGCGGCACGGCCCTGGCGGCGCGCGGGAGATCTCCGGCCCGGGATCACGACCTCCTGAAGGAGATGCTCGAGTTCCGGCGACAGGCCCTCGAAGAGGCGAAGCGGCTCGAGATCACGCCGTCCGCGATGCCCGAGGAGACGGACGCGAGCCTCCTCGCGGAACTCGAATCTCTGTGGAAGCTGTCGGAGCCGTTCGAGCAGGTCGTGTCGTCCCGCCGGAAGCGGCTCGAGCAGATGGACCGCCTCATCGCGGCCGGGCGTCGGCGAATCCGCGAGCTCGAGAACGCCACGAGCCCGGCGGAGGTGCGGGAGCGGGAGGAGCTCAAGAAGCAGCTCGCGCAGGTCATCGCGGAGCGGGACGAGATCCTGAAGATCGAGTTCGGAATCAACGAGATGGAGCGAATCTACCGGAACATCATCACGATCCAGCAGAAGGAGTTGCGCGGGAAGGAGGACGCGCTCAAGGCGCGCCTCGAGGGATTCCGGAAGGAGCTCCAGATGCGCGACGCGGAGCGGGTGGAGTTGGCGGAACGGGAGCGGGCCCTCGCGGAGCGGGAACGGGCGCTGGAAGCGCGGCTCACGGAGCTTCAGGCCCGGGAAAGGGCGCTTGCCGCCGGGCAACGGCCGGAAACCGCAAGCCCGGAGGACACGCGGGAGCAGCGGGCCGCGGGCCAGAAAGAGGCGCAGGAAGGCGTGCTCCAGTTGCGACGCACAGAGGGGGAGGCGGGTTTCTTCCCGACGGATCCGAACGTGCGCGACCTCCGCATGCGGTTGAACGAGCTCGAGGAGAACCTGGAGAAGACCGCGGAGGAAAAGGCGCGGATCGATCGGGACCTCACCGAGCTGAAGGCCGCCCAGGACGAGGTCCGCGAGGTGCTCAAGGTATTGGACGACCTCCTCGGCCAACTCTCCGACAACATGATCCGGGAGTTCGCCCGGTCGGACGGGTACCGGAAGTACGAGCGCCTCCTGGAGCGCCTCGGGCTGTGATGATCCATGGGACTCCGTGAAAAGGCCCGCAAGTCGCTCGACGAGGGCGAGACGACCGCGGCGGAGCCCCAGGCGCAAGTCCCCGTAGAGGGTCTCGCGCTTGACATGCTTCAGCACGAGCTCGACCGCGCCGCCGCGGTTGCCCGGGCGCGCGAGGAGGAATGGGCTCGGTCCGTCGCGTCGTTGACCGCGGAAGTGAGCAAGCTCAACGAAGAAGTCGAGGCGTCTCGCCGGGACACGACGGCACGGGACCGCGCGTTGAAGGAGGCGCAGCAAGCACTCGGGAAGGAACGCGCCGCCGCGAAGGAGCGAGAGAAGGAGCTCGAACACCGGGTCGCGCTCGCGGAGAAGGAACTTGGCCACGCGAAGGCGATCGTCAAGACCCGGGAAGGGGAGATCCTCCGGCTCGAGCGCGAGGTCGCGTCCGTGAAGGCGGACCTCGATTCCGCCCGCCAGACGGTCACGTCCACGGAGCGGGAGTTGCGCACGGCGCTGCAGCGCGCGGAGCAGGAGGCGGCGAAGGCCACGCGCGAGCTCGAGGCCGCGCGGAACGAGATCGAGTCCCTGTCGAAGGAAGTCGCCACGCTGCGGAAGACGGGCGAGGAGCGGGGTCGAGAATTCGATGCAAGAGAGAAGGACCTGCGGGAGCGCGAGGCGAGGGTCGAACGCGCGCAGAAGGCGGTCCAACGGGCGGAGCGGGAGGCGCAGGTACTCGCGCGGAAGGTCGAATCCCGCGAGGCCGACCTCGCGGACCGGGCCTCGAAGCTCGAAACCCAGGTGGGCCAGGTGCGCGCGCAGGAGTCCGACCTCGGTGCGAAGGCAAAGCGGATCGAGGAGGAAACGACGGCCCTCGGCCAGCGGGCGAAGGAACTCGAGTCGCGCGAGAAGGCGATCCAGAAGGCGCAGGCGGAGATCGCGTCCCGCCAAGAAGCGCTCGCCGAGGAGGCGCGGAGGCTCGAGGCGCTCGGCCGAGAGTTCGCGGACCTCGGCGCAGAGGTCGAAAAGAAGCAACGCGCGTTCGCGCGTCGCGAAGAGTCGGTCGCGAAGCGGGAGGACGCAGTCGAGGCGAAGGCGAAGGAACTCGCGGAGCTCCGTCGCGCGGTCGGGGATGAGCGCGCCGCCTTGGTGGTCGAAAAGGAGATGGTCGCGAAGGCGCGCGCGGAAATCGACGCCATGAAGAAGGACCTCGACGGGCGCGTGGACCACGTCAACGCCATGGAGGAGAAGGGACGGGAGACTCAGGAACGGATCACGGTCAAGGAAGCGGAACTCAAGAAGCGGGAGGAACTCGCGGAACGGACGAAGACGCACGCGACGGAGGTCTTGACCTCTGTGGAAACCCGCACCCGCGAACTCGCGGAGAAGGAGCGCGCCCTCGTGGAGCGGGAGATGGTCGTCGAGGCCAAGGCGAACGAGCTCGCGACGTTGGCCGCGAAGCTCGCGGAGAAGGAGAAGTCGATCGCGGAGCAGGCGCGCAGCGCGACCGAACGGGATAACGACCTACGGGAGTGGGAGCAAGACCTCAAGGAGCGGGACGCCACGCTGTCCGCGCTCGCCCAAGACCTCGCGAAGAAGGAGAAGGCGCTGCTCGAGGTGCGCAAGCAGGTCGACGAGGACCGACTCAAAGTGCAAGAGACGTCCCAGACCCTCGGGAAGCGCGGGCGCGAGGTGCAAGCAACCGAAAAGCGCTTGGCGGCGATGTCCCAAGAAATCCGCGAACAGCAGGAGAACCTCCGAAACCTCGAACGGGATGCGGAGGCGAAGGTCCGCGAGGCGGACCGGCGGGAGGCGCGGACGCTCGAAGGCGAAAAGAAGGTCCAGCAGCAGGCGACACTCTTCGAACAGAAGTTGGCGGCGTTGGAGAAGCGGGAGCGCGACGTCGCGAAGCAGGAGGACAGTGTCCGCCCGCAGGCGATTCAACTCGAGCGGCGGGAGAAGGACCTCGACGCGAAGCTCATCACGATCGTGAAGGAGAAGACCGCGCTCGAGGCGATGCAGAAAGAGATCCCCGCCAAGGTGAAGGAACTCGCGCGGTCCGAGCAGGCCGCGGAGCGCCAGCTTGCGGACGCGGAGCGTCGCTCCCGGGAAGTCGAGGCAGAGGAGAAGCGCCTCGCGGCAGAGCGGGAACGGCTCGAGAAGGAGCGCAAAGAGATCACGGAGCTCAAGGAGAAAGCCCTCAACCTCATGCGTCACGGGGAGAAGCAGGTCGAAGCGAAGCACAAGGAGACCCTCGAACGAATCGAGGAGGAGAAGGGGCTCCTCGGGGAGCAGCGCGCGGAGCTTCAGGAGATGCTGAAGGAGAAGGGCGCGCTCGAGCGGCGGGAGCGGGATTTGACGGTGCGGGCCGAGGAGTTGTTAGAACTCGAGCAACGGCTCGCGAAGCGGGAGCAGGAGCTCGAGGCGACCGCGGAGGCCATCGGGACGGAGCGGCGCGAGCTATCCGCCGTGTGGAAGCAGGTCGAGACGGAGGCGAAGAAGACCGCGGCGAAAGAGGAGCGACTGGAGGACCTCGTCGCCCAAATGCTCCAACGGGAGCGGAAGGCGCTCCAAGAGGAGGAGCGGAAGCTCGAGGAACTCGTCGCGGACGTGCGGGCGAAGGAGCGGGCTTCGAAGGAAGCGGAGGCGGAAGTGCGCCGCACCGCGGACACGTTGGAGACGCTCCGGAAGAGCCTCGAGCGGAAGGAGAAACAGATCGAGAAGCGGGACCGCGAACTCGAGGCGAAGAAAGCAGAGCTCGACGCCCTGCGCGAACACCTGGAACGGTTGCTCTAGTCCTCGTCCAGGGATTCCGTCGGCGTGGATTGTGGCAAGGGCACTCCGTGGAGGTGCACCGCCAAGAACATCGTACCGAGGATCGGCGCGAACAGGAGGCTGCTGAAGACGTGGATGAGGGTGAAGGGCACCTGCATCGCGAACACGGTCGCGAGGGACCGAGACCCCGGCGGGAAGATCGGGATGAACAGCCAATCCCCGAACGCGGTCCAGTAATCGTACGCAATCGTGAGCGGGACCGAGATGAGCGTGAACACGGCGATCGTCTTCGTGCGCCACAGGATACGCCGGCGGAGCGCAAAGCCGCCCATCGTCGCCACGAATACGTATCCCGTGTAGACGAAAAGACCCAGACCAAGGATTGACGCCAGGGCGTAGTCGCCCGCGTATACATTCGCGTAGATCAGCACGTCCGTAATCGCCATGATCGCAACGGGCACAATCAGCACGTAGAGGCCACCTAGGATGACGCCCGCGAGCATAGAGATGATGAGCACGGGTTCCACGTTGGCGGCGTGGAGGAGCGCGAGGCGGCCCACGACGCCGACGGTGATGAGCAGGGC
>JACQPO010000124.1 GCA_016207545.1 Methanobacteriota archaeon
CCCGAGGCCGGGTCGATGCCGCTCACGAGCGTCACGTGCATCTCAATCCCTCGCCGCGGTCGCGTAGACGGACGCGAGGCGTTGGGCTTGGACGTCCCACGTCGCCGCCTCGTAGACGAGGCGTGCGCGTTCCCGCATCCTCCCGGCGTCGGGCCCACTGGCGGCAGCCGCCAGGATTTTCGCCGCCAAGTCGCCCGGGTTCCCGGGTTGATAGAACAGGGCGGCCCCATGAAACGCACGGCGCATCGCGCGCAAGTCGGGGAGCACGAGCGGCTTGTCCAGGACCACGAACTCGAACACCTTATTGGGAAGGCCGACCTCCGTGATCGGATTCCGCTCGTATGTGACCACGCCGACATCCGCCTCGGCGAGGTGGGCGAGCACCTGACTCGGAGGGAGTACGCCGCCAAAGCGAACGGAGTCCCGCAACCCAAGGCCGTCGACGAGGCCTTCGAGGTACGCCCGGTACTCCGCGGGGCCGGGCCCGTACAGCTCGAGGGCAACTGGCTTCGTCTTGCGCAGCGCCGCGATCGCTCGGAGGAGGGTGGCCAAGTCCCGTTCCTTGTCGATGGTCCCCGCGTAGACGAGCCGGAGCCGACCGCTTGGAGTCGCGCGAGGTGCGGTCGTTGCGCGATCCGCGGCCGCAAGGTCGGGCGAATTGTACACGACCAGTAGCCGGTCCGAGGGGACGCCGCGCGCGATGAGGAGCTCGCGGATCGTCTCGTTGACAACGATCACCCTCGTGGCGACGAGACAGCTGATCTTCTCGGCCACCTCCGCCAGTCGCCGTCCGAACCGGGAATGTGGAAAGCGAGCAGCGAAAATTTCCGGCATCGCTTCGTGTAGATCGAGCACGAGGGGCCTGCCCAGAAGCCGGTCCCGTAGGCCCACGAAGGCGATGAGGTCCGGGAGGGAGTGGGCGTGAATTGCCGCGACGCCCTCTTGGCGGCGAAGGCCACGGAGCGCCGCTCCGGCCAGCAGCAGGAACGCCACGTACTGGTACAAGTACCGAACCAGGCCCCCGCGGCGAATCCGGATAGGGACTCGGCGGACGGACACGCCCGCGACGGTGTCTCGGGGCCGCTCCCCCTCGTCCCGCGCACAGACGATGCTCACCTGGCGGCCCATCCGGGTGAGCGTTTCCGCCTCGCGACGCACGCGAGGATCCCGTGGGTAGTACGTGTAGGCGACCATCGCGATGCGAGCGGGCGCAGACCGTTCCATCCCCTACACCAGACTCAGGGCGATCGCCACGGCTCCGCAGATCGCGTAGAAGGAAAGGAGGGTCGCGACGAGGCGGGGCTCCGTCATGGGCCGCTTGCCCAGAAGGAGGTAGGCAAGCGTGTACTTTTCTGCGCCGGGTGGCGGGGACAACGCTCCGTCCTCCGCGATGCGCGGATTGTGGCACGCCGCCCGTCGCTCCCCGTTTTTCTTGAGGACGTTGTAGTAGAACGTCGCGCCGCCTTCGTAGAACGCCGGAGCGATCGCGATCAGGGCCCAGAATTCAATGCCGCCAATGATGGCGCCCGCCGCGATGGCAGCGCCCAAGCCGAGGGTGCCGATGTCCCCGACGAACGTGCGCGCGGGGTAGCGGTTGAACCAGAACAGGCCGAGCGCGGCCCCGAACAGCGCCGCGAAGATGAGGACGGACTCCTGCGTGCCGCGAATCGCGGAGACGACGAGCAAGACTCCGCTCACGATCGCGATTTGGCCGCTTTCCAGTCCGTTGTACCCCGCGGACATGTTCATCGCGTTCGCGACGCCGGTCACGCCGATGGGCACGAGGATTATCCAGTAGACGAGCGGCACGGAGCGGAAGTCGATCATGCCGCCAAAAGGCAGCTCGAGGAACGCGTTCGTCCCGATGTTGAAGGTGCCCAGCCCGTCGATTCCCGCCTTGAAGTGCACGAGGACGAGCGGGAGGCTCCCGAACACGACCGCGACCGCCTTCACCCGCTGCTTGATGTTCGAGATGTCGTCGATCAGCCCGATCATGGAGGCGATGAAGAAGACGGAGATCGCGGCCAGGTAAGGCGGCTCAAAGAGGTCCCCGAGGAGCTTCTCCACGCCGACGACGAGGGAGAGGGAGACGGAGAACGCGAACAGGGCCGCGATCCCGCCGAGCTCCGCGACCTCCGGGCGGCCCTTCTTGTTCACGTCGTGCCCGACCATGCCGCCCTCCCGCATCTTGCGGATGAGCGGCGGCATCGTGAGGAGGACGACCGCGAGGGAGGCGAGGAACGCGAGGGCTGGGGGGACGAGGTCCGCGACCTGCGCGAGGCGCAAGATGAGGTCTGCGTATATAAGCAGGGGATTCCACATCCGGACCTCCCAGTCCTGGGAAGTGCTATTTCTCGGTTGGCGCCCGGTTATCACTTATCGAATTGTGGTCCCTCCGTCCGCGGGCCCGGTCAGCACGCCCTCCCGCCGGGGCCAAAGCTTGAAATGACGCATCCCGCTTGACGCCGAATCGTGGCGGTGAAGATCCATCCGACCGCGGACGTCTCTCCAAAGGCCGTGATTGGCGACGGGACCCGGATTTGGCACGAAGCGCAGGTCCGCGAGGGCGCACGGGTCGGCAAGTTCTGCCGCCTCGGCAAGGGCGTGTACATCGACGCGAACGTCACGGTCGGGGACCACTGCAA
>JACQPO010000125.1 GCA_016207545.1 Methanobacteriota archaeon
GATTGGTGGCGGATGCGCATTGGACGCGAGACGGTCGACCTCGGCATCAGGCCGTCGGGAATGCGTGTGCGTGCCGTCCGCTTCCTCTCTGGGACGACGGTCACCCTGTGACCGCGAACCCGCTCCGAGCGCCGGAAGGCAGGCATCTCCTCCCGGCAGAGGCGAAGCCGGTTCTTGACGATCCGAATCGACCGCAAAATCGCGACCCCCCTGTTTGCCGGCGGTGCCGGACGCTCCGCAGGGGACAGCTGCGGGCCGGCATCCAACGGCTGCGGGTCGGTCCGGACATCCGGGAAGGGCGGTCCAGCGAGCGGAGAAGGGATTCCCGTCTTTCCGCGGTCGTGGAGGGGTCGCAGTGAATCCCTACGGACCTCCCCGCACCGCGCGCCGGGTCGCACCCCGCGGCTGCGTCCCATCGTCCGGTGCGAGCGAGGTTGCCTGCGGTCCCGGCGATCCAGCGGGAGGTCGGCGCGGGCGTACTGGGACTGGATGCGAATCACCCCGCAGTCCCCGCGGACCGTCCCGCAGTAGATTCGGATGAGGGATTTCGCCCCTTAATGGAGAAAAGACGCCTCAAGCAACGCGTGGGCACGGGCGCCGACCGCACCGTGGCCGTTGGCCATCTAGATGAGATCCTCGAACTCCTTCACGAGCTCCGGATGCCGCTCCTTGATCGCGAGGAGAATCCGATGCACGGACAACTTCGCGAGGTTCGCGTGCTGGAGCGTGTCGATGATCTTGTCGAACGTCTCATCCGTGAGCGTACACAACTTGTTCTTCGCCATCCAGTTGCGCCACAGCTGCTCCTCGAGGACGGCGCGCCATCCCTTCTCGTACGTCTGGAGCGCGGCCTTCGAGAAGTCACCCGTTTCCGTACACCTCGCGAGCACCTCGCCCAAGATTCGGCCCGCGCGGCACCCGTTCCCGATGCCGCCTCCCGTAATCGGGTCGATCATCCGCGCGGCGTCGCCGACGAGGGCAATGCCGTTCCCCGTCGTCTCCGGCAACGGCGGGGAGGTGCTCACGCCGCCCGTGACCATGTCCAAGAACTGGGCGCGCTTGAACCGCGGGTCCTTGGCAATCCACCGGTCTAGGTACACCTTGATGTCCATCTTGTTCCGGAGCCGGGTCAGGGAGACGCCAATCCCCACGTTCGCGGTGCTCTCGTCCTTCGGGAAGACCCAGACGTACCCCGCGGGCGCGACCTCGTTCCCGAGGTAGAACTCGCAGTAGCGGGGAAAGTCGGGGTCCGGGTCGATGTTCGTGAGCCGGTACTGCAACGTGCCCGTGATGTCCCCCGCCTTCAGGAGCGTCTTGATCCCCGCCCACCGGCCGACCTGGGACTCGAACCCGTCCGCGCCGACGACGGCCCCCGCCGCGATGTTGAACTCCTCGTCGAGCCGCTTCACGCGGACGCCCTTGACCATGCCATCCTCGCGAAGGAGGCCGACCGCCGTCGCCTTCACCCAGATGTCCGCGCCCGCCTTCGCCGCGTCCTTCGCGAGCGCCTTGTCGAACGCGTCCCGCTCGAGGACGAGGCCGACCTCGTTCCCCGCGTACCGCTCGTCGATTTTGAAGAACGAACCGTTCGGGGAGACGACCTTCGCGCCCGAGACCTCCTGTGCCACCCACTTCGTATCAAACCTGATATCGCACTCGTCCAAGAAATGGCGGGCGATTCCCTCTCCGCATCGGACGGGGGAGCCGATCTCTTGGCGCTTCTCGATCAGCAACGTGCGGGCACCGCCCGCCGCCGCGTACCGAGCGGTGAGGCTCCCCGCAGGACCGGCGCCGACGACGACGACGTCGTACCGCTCCACGGAGCCCACGAACGCTCGTAAGGAAGGGGTCGCTTTTAAGGGTTGCTCGCGATTGCGGTCCGAGACGCGTCGCGACGAGCTGAAAGTCCGATTCCGATTCTCACGGATGCGAGCGTTGTTTACGGAAAGATAATCGACGGATTACCTATAAATAGCGAAATTTTTGTGGACGCCCGAATGCCCCTCTTCCTCTCGGGCCCGGGCCATCCACCGGTCCCGGCACGGAGGTAATCGAAATGTTTGCGAATGGAGTCCGAAAGCAAGCCCTGAGCCTGTTTGTCGTGTGGTCGCTCACGCTGTCCCTGCTTGCGACCATCGGTCTGTTCGCGGTCCCCGCGGCGGCCCAGCCCTGCGACAACCCGGCCGGGGGCGGGGACTGGACGGTATCGACCGCCCAGGTCTGTGACGGCGTCATCATCACCATGGACGGGAACTTGAGCGTCACCGCGACTGGCAGCCTGACGGTCCGGAACGGCGGCATCAAGTTCGTCCAGGACACCAGCCACGTCTGGAGCATTAGCGTCTCCGGTGGCGGCGACTTGATTCTCGAGAACAGCAAGGTGTGGACGGAGACGACGACAATTAATCCCTACCTCAAGCTCGCGGTGTCGGTCGCGGGCGCGGGATCCCTCCTCCGCGCTACCGATTCCAAGTTCGCGTTGCCCGGATGGATCAACACCTCCGCGAGCGCAACGGTCTGGCTCGACCGGAGCGTGATCACCCGCACGGAGGCGGACGTCACGACGATCTTCACGACCGTCGCCGGCCAGGACGACAACGACGACAGTCCCGGCCTGACGTTCCTGGACAGCACGGTGTCCCTGTTCGCCTCGCGAATCGAGGCGCTGTACGAGCACGTGAACCTCATCGCCCAGGACAACCGCCAAGTGATCCGGATTCAGGGGAGCACCGTGTTTACAGCCGTAGATACGTTCATCGCGATTGACTTCAACCCGAGCGTCACGGTTCACAACTCCTTCGCAGTGTCGGGCACCGCGCGCGCCTACCTTTACGGCGTGTACGTTGACTCTGCACAGAACCCGCCGAAGCAGGACCAGTGGTCGACGGGCGTCACCGCGGCGGGCACCGCGGTCGCGTACCTCTACCGGTTCGCGAACGTGCGGGTGGTCGATGCGAACGACGTGCCGGTTCCGGGAGCGGACGTGGACGCGGAATTTGCGGGGCCGGAGTCAGGGCCCGCATACTTCCCGGACAACGCGAACCTGAACTACCCGCCCGCGAACATGCTCGCGTACTTGGGAAAGGACCAGAACACCTGGGACGACACGGGTGCGAACGGCAATGCCCGCATGCCCCTCCTCTCCGATTGGATCGACGTGGCGACGATGCCGAACTCCCGGTTCGTCGGGACGTTCAGCCTCCTGGGGACCTCCGGTGCGGACACCGGAACTTCCTCGCTCACGTTCTCCGCATATCCTGCGATGGACCTAGAGAACGCGTCCGCGTCGGCGATCGTCAAGATTAGCACCCTCGTGCAACCGCTGCCGGACCTGCTACCCGTGCCCCCGCTGTTCAACCCGGCGACGCCGAAAGAAGGGCAGGACGTCCTCATCACGGCGAACGTGGCGAACCAGGGGCAGGGCGGTGCGGTCGACGTCCTCGTCCGAGTCTTCGACGGCGTCACCCTTCTCCACGAGTCGACGATTCCGTTCATCGGGCCCGGCGGACAGGAGAGCGTGTCCACGACCCTCGTCAATGCGACCGCGGGCCAGCATGTGATCCGCGTCTCCGCGGATCCGAACAACGTGATCATCGAAGGCGCCGCGGGATCCCCGGCGGAGTCGAACAATATCAAGGGGTACCAGCTGAGCGTCACCCCGCTCGGTCCCGACTTCGTGACGGACGTGAGCTTCGATCCGGACCCCGGGTTCCTGAACAACCCCGTTCAGCTCGTCGCCGGCGTAACGAACATCGGCGACCGCAACGCGACGAACATCGTTGTGACGTTCTACCAGCAGGAAAGCCAGCCCGACGCCCTCAGCGTCGCGTTCGCGAGCGCCACGATCCCGTCGATCGGGATCGGCGGCGCGGCGACCGTGAGCGTGAACTGGACCCCCACGAGCCTCGGTTCGTTCCGGATCTGGGCGTGGGCGGACCCGGGGAACGCGATCCCCGAGCCGGCCCCGTACAGCGAAACGAACAACCTCGGCTCGAACCTCCTCTCGATCGCCCCCGCGCCGGACCTGCTCACCCTCTCTCAGGACCTGACCCTCACGGACCCGTTCCCGCGGGTCGGCGTCCCGGTCACGATCGAGACAATCGTGCGTAACAACGGGCAGGCCATCGCCTCGGCGCCGTTCCGGGCGGACCTGTTCGTGGACGGTGTGTCCGTCGGAACGCAGACGCGGGGGACGGACCTCGCGCCCGGCGAGCGCTGGTCGTTCACCGTCCCGGCTCCGTCGTTCGCCACGTGCGGCTCCCACAGCATCGGGATTTCCGTGGACGCGGCCAACCAAGTCCAAGAAGGCTCCCTGTACGAGCTGAACAACCGCGTCACGACCGCCGTGCAGGTGTACCCGTCCCAGGTGCTCACGTGGTCCAACGGCGCCATCGATGCGGACCAGGCGGTCTCGAGCAGCATCGAAATCACGGGCTCCGTCACGATCACGGGGGCCCGCCTGCAAGTCGTGCAGGACCAGGACCCGTGCGGCCGGTATTACGTGAAAGTGCTCGGCGGCGGGAGCCTGACGCTCGTGGACGCAACCCTGTCGAGCAACTGGCCCCTCGTGATCTTTGTGGCCGACGGCGGCTCCCTCACGGCAATTAACTCGACGTTCAACCTGGACGTGCAGGGCAAGGGCGTGCTGTACAGCCGCGGCACCTCGACCGTCCGTACCTCCCAGATTCTCGGCGACGTCGTCGCCCGCGGCCAGTGGGCGGACTTCCGGAACGTGGCGTTCTCCGGAGCACAGCTCCACGTGAACGCGGCGGAGACGAGCCGGATCTGGGACTCCACGTTCCCGGGCGTCGTGACCCTGCAACTCGCGTCGGACGCGGCCGGGCAGGCCGTGCCGGACTTCGACATCCGCAACGTGACGTTCAACGCCCAGCTCACGAGCCAGCTCGTGTTCTCCGGCGACCAGTGGGTCCAACTCACCTCCGTCGGGCTCACGAAGGCGGGCGACTGGTGGGCGGGGATGCTCGCGCAGAACGCGCGGGTGTCGCGGTACTTCTGGATCGACCTGCGGGCCGTGGACGGCACCGGCACGTTGATCCAGGACCCGACGACGAGCGTCTCCCTCGAGCGGTTCGACCCCGCCACGTTGACGTGGAACCCCGCGCCGACGTGCAGCGCCGACGACTGCTACCAGACGGTCAGCACGACGTGGCCGGCGCTCGTCCCGACGGGCCAGCTCCTGTACCGGGCCCCGGCGGAGGAGCGCTATGGCGCGGCCCCGCCGACCGTGCAGGCGACGTACCGGGCCTCGGGCTCTGCGTTCATCGAGGGCCAGATCCGCAATCCGGACTCCCCCGTGACGGCGCTCGTCACCACAGACACAACGGTCACCCTGGTCTTCTCCGAACTCACACCGGACTTGTCGATCTTCGCCATTGCGTTCTACGGGGACAACGGCATCGGCGTCGACTTCCAACCCATGAACCGCGAGTTGACGATCGTCGCCACAGTGAACAACTCGGGCGCAATCATCACGCGCGGCGTCATCGTCCACTTCTACTTCGTGGACATCGACACGAACCGCGACGGAATCATGGACCAGCCCCACGAGTTCTACGCGAGCTCGGGCCAGTTCATCGGCTCCGCCGGGCCTATTGACGTGCCCGCGCAGGGCTCCGTCAACTTCGCCCGCACGTGGACGCCTCAAGGCGGCCTCGAGGCGTCTGTCCCGGTCTCCGCGGTCGTGGATCCATCCTTCGAGGCGGACCTGTCGTTCAGCGGCGCAATCGCAGAACTCAACGAGACGAACAACGTCCGCACGCGGACACTCGTCGCGTTCGTGTGGCCCGACCTGCACTTCGCGAGCGACCCGATCGTGAGCATCGACCCCGTGACCCCGATCGTGAACAACGTCGCACGGATCGAACTCCAAGTCACGAACGAGGGGACGAACACGGCATTCGACGCAATCTTCGGCGTCTACTCCCTGGCCAATGTATCCCTCGGACCGAGCGTGCTCGCGACGATCCCGCGCGGCGGGGCGACCCGAGTCACGGTCACGTGGATCCCGCTCGCCGCGGGCAGCCAGACGATCCGTGTGCGCGTCACTGCGGCCGGCGGACCCTCGCCGGACAACTTCCGGAACTGGGACTTCGACCTCACGGACAACTACGCGGACCGCACGCTGAGCGTCATCACGCAGCCGGAGCTGACAGTCGCCGCGAGCGGCGCGCCCCCGAGCCCGTTCCGAAACCAGGCGTTCAACCTCAACCTGACCTTGACGAACACGGGCCAGACGACGGCGACGGGCATCGTCGTTGCGGTCGCGGATGAGGCGAACCCGTCCGTCATCCTCGGCGCGACGTACGGAATCGACGTGCCGCCAGGGACCGTGAACGTCACCGTGCGGATCTCGGGCATCGCAACCCTCGGGGGCCACGTCCTCCTCGCGGCGGTTGATTTCAACAACACCGTGAACGAGACGGACGAGCTGAACAACGTCGTGCAAATCACGGTGACGGTGCAGGCCCCGTCGGGCCGCATCGTGCTGTCGACCCCGACCCAGGGCCAGTCGTTCAGGCCAGGCGTCACGATCTCCGTGGCCGGCGCCGTGCGCCAGACGGACAACACCCCGATCGGCGATGTCAACGTCACCGCGACCCTCGTGGACGCGGCGGGCAACACCGTCGGCCTTCCGAAGTCCCAGCTGTCGTCCCGAAACGACGGCCGATTCCTGATCTCGCTCGACATCCCCGCGAACCTGGCGGAGGGCACGTACCGTTTGCGCGTCTCCGCGCCGGACCCCTCCGTCGACCTCGCGGAGGTCCAGGTGCGCGTGGCCGTGCCGCTTCCGTGGTGGGCGGCGCCGTTCCTCGGCCTACCGGTGTGGCTCTGGCTCATCGTCATCATCGGCGCGGCCGCAGCAATCGGCGGCGGCACCGCGTACGTGAAGTTCGTCGGCCTCGGGAAGCTCGTCGAGTGCGGCGAGTGCGGCGCCTTCATCCCGGAGGACTCCGCGAAGTGTCCGAAGTGCGGCGTAGAGTTCGAGAAGGACATGGCGAAGTGCTCGAACTGCCAGGCGTGGATTCCAATCGACGTCAAGCAGTGTCCCGAGTGCGGCGTCGAGTTCGCGACGGGCGAGGTCGAGATGGCGGACTACGAGGCGGAGATGAAGCGGCAGTACGAAGAGGTGAAGCGGCGGTTCCGCGAGGAAGCCTCGCGGGAGCTGGGCCGGGCGCTGTCCGAGAAGGAGTTCGAGGACTGGTGGCGCCAGCAGCCGACGTTCGTCACCTTCGAGGACTGGCTCCGCGAGGAAGAGGAGATGCGGCGGATGGGCAGCAAGCCGTGCCCCGTGTGCAACACCCTCAACTCCGTGACCGCCACGGTGTGCCATAAGTGCGGCACCCTCCTCAAGGAGCCGCCGTCGACGGGCCGGGGCGGAGCCCCGCCCCCCGCGGCGCGCCCGCGGACGCCGACATCCCCACCGCCCCCAGGCGAGGGACCCGAGGGGACCGAGGCGATGGACCTCCCGACGGAGCCGATCACCAGGAAGGTCGTGAAGAAGCCGATCGTGGGACCCGTCGTCCAGAAGAAGGTCATCAAGCGGCCCCTCGAAGAGGAGAAGAAGGAAGGCGAGGAAGGCACCGAGGACGAAGGGGAGCAGCTGTAGGCTCCCCCTTTCCCCTTTCATTTCTCACCGGGGAGCGGAGCGCTCTGGGGGCCGAACGCCAAACTTGGTGGCGTCCCCGCTCGAGGCTAACGAATTTCGACGCGAATTGCCTAGCGACCCGGGGGCATGCCGCCCGGGGAGGGCGGCTGGCCCTGCGCGAGCGCGTCTCGGACGATTTTCATCGTATCGTCGGGGTCCTTGTAGTACGACGACACGATCCGGGCGACCTCGCGGTAGTTCGCGAAGCCGACCTTCCTCATGTAGTCGAAGATGTCGATCCGCCGCTTGACTTCCTGTTCCATGCGGCGCTGGCTCCAGTTCCGGGCCAGCATGATCTTCTCGTAAACGTACGAGTGGCCGCTGTAGTTGAACGTGTCGTCCGCCGGGTTCCACGTGTATGCGGAGTTCGTGATCAGCTCGTTGCTCTCCGGGTCCGTCCCGACGATCTCGATGAGCGCCTTGACCCGCCGGGTCATGTCCGTGCCGACCTTGACCTGCGCCTGGAGGAGGACGAGGTCGAGGGCGGCGACGAGGGCACGCGGCAAGTTGATCGGGTCGTTCTCGAGCCGGTGGACCATGGACTGCACGTCGTCCGCGTGAAACGTCGTGTATGCGGACTTCCCGGTCGCCATTGCCTGGAAGACGACGAACGCCTCCGCGCCTCGAACCTCACCGACCATCAGGTACTGCGGCCGCTGCCGGAGGGCCGCGCTGAGCAGGTCAAACATGTCGATTTCGCCCGCGGTCCGGCCAGAGGCGGACTTGCCGCCAAAGCCTGCGCGGGTGAGGAGGGGCACCCAGTTCTCGTGGGGGAGGTTCAGCTCCCGGGTGTCCTCGATGCTCACGATCTTCATCTGGGGCGGGATGAACAGCAGGATCGCGTTCAGGGTCGTCGTCTTGCCGCTCGCCGTGCCGCCGCAGATGAGCATACTCTGCCCGTTCTCGATCGCGAGCCACATGTACGCCATCATGTCGAGGCTCATCGTCTTGAACCGAATCAGGTCGAGCGGCGTGAACGGATTCTCCCGGAATCGCCGAATCGTGAACGAGGAGCCGCGCTTCGTGACGTGCTTGCCGAGGGTCGCCTGCAGCCGCGACCCGTCCGGAATCGTCGCGTCCAGCATCGGCTGCGCGACGGAGATGTGCTTCCCGGACTTCTGGGCGAGCCACACGACGAACTGGTCCAGCTCCTGTTCCGAAGTGAACCTTAGGTTCGACGGAATCGAACCGTACTTCCGGTGGTAGATGTAGAACGGGATGTTGACCCCGTCGCAGCTCACGTCCTCCACGTTGGGGTCGATCATGACGACGTCGACGGCGGAGAACCGGATGAAGTCTCGGATGATGAAGTACATGATGCGTTCCTTGCTCACGGGGTGTAGGTTGACCCCCAGCTCCCGGAGCAACCCGTCGACAATCCGTCGGAGGTACGTCTCCTTCTCCTTGGGGTTCACGTCCTCGACAAGTTCGAGCGACTCGACGAGGATCTCCTTGAGCACCTCGAGGAGCTCCTCTTCCTCCTCGATGAGCTTGGGCTCGATGACCTCGTAGAAGTACTCGTTCACCATCGTGTTGTAGAGGACCCGCACGTAGGAGTAGTTCGGCAGGATCGGCTGGACCTCAATCTCGTGGAGGTTCGGGTCCACGATCTTGGGGATTGTCGTGACCTTCCCGAGGGTCGCCTCCTCGACGCCCTTGACGCGCGGTGCGAGAACCTTGACGCCTTTGCTGCCCAACAGGCGGTGGAAGTACCGCTTCTTGATGCTGTCGAGGGCCGCGAAAATCGCGTTCCGCTTCTTCTCCTCGATCTGCTGGAGCATCTCCGCGGCCTCCTCCCGCGCCCGCTCGGCGGCGAGGAGCTGGGCCGCGGCGCGCTGCTCCTTCCGCGTCAGTTCCTCGATCTCCGTTTGGTAGTCCTTTCCGGCTGCTTTCGCCACGGTTCACCTCAGATGAGCTGGAAGCTGATGAGCGCGATCACGAGCATGAGGAACGAGTGTCGGAGCCCGTTCGAGATCCGACCGTTGTCGAGCACCCCCGCGAGGACGCCATCCCCGAACGCATGCACGATGGCCGCGATGAAGAACGCGATCTGGATGCCGAGCACGACGTCCTCGATGTTCGTCGGCAGGATGCCCGGGATCGTCTGTCCGGACTCCTCCGCCTGCTCGCCCAGCGCCCGGGACGTCTCGAGGATCTTGGGCAGGAACGTTACGTTCAGGATCCAGATCGTGACGAGGAACACCATGAACGAGATGTAGATGACCGCGATGTACGTCGACATCGCGATCTTCCGCTCGTCCTCTGTCAGTTGCTGCTCCTTCGCATCATGGCTGACCATCGTGAGCACGTCCGCGACGTCACCGCCGGCGTCGCTGCTCTTCACGATGATGCTCACGACCCGGTTGACCATCGGCGTGTTCACCCGCTGGGAGAACAGCCGGAGGGCCTCCGTCGCGGGTACGCCCCAGCTGATCTGGGCCGCCATCTTCTTGATCTCCGGCGTCAGCCTGCCGTAGCGGCCGGACGAGGCGACGACGATGGCCTCCGCCAAGGTCATGCCGAACCGGCCGGCCTCCGCAACGTCGCGGAGGAACTCCGGCAGCCGGCGCTCAATCTGCTTGATGTTTCGCTGCTTGCGGGCCATGTAGAATCCGTATGGGCCCGTGAACGCGGCAATCCCGATGACGACGAAGTTGAGGAACCGCTTCGCGGGGACCTCGCCGGTGCGGAAGGACAGGCTCACGGAGTCGATGAGGTTGAGAACGCCGATGAACGTGAATACGGCGAACAGGCCAAGGCCGAGGCCCAGCACGAGGCGGGTCCGGTCCTTCTTCTGATAGAGGCGGACGCGGGCCTCCTCAAGCTCCTTTCGGGCCACGTCAGGCCTCCTGTTCCATGTTCCAGATCACGAAGATGAACCCGAACTGGGACAACGGTATCATGAAGCCCACCACCGCGTACAACAGCGTGATGACGCCGCCGCTCTGCCCGCGACTGATGAGGGCCATGATCGCCATAATGACGACGAGGAACAGCGGGAACGCGACGACGACCGTCACGAACGCCTCGGCGAGCATGCCGAGCGTCTCCATCTTCTTCCGCATCTCGAGCCGGTCTTCCTTCTCGAACTGCTCCGCCTTCATGAGGAAGTACGGCTTGAGCTGACCGCCGCTCGTGCTCGTCGTCACGACGCCTTGGAGGAAGTCCTGGAACTTCGGGCTCGGGCTTCGGGCGGACCCCCGCTTGACCGCGGTCAGGATGTCGAGGCCGAGCAGCTCCGTGTCGCGGGTGATCCATTCCGCCTCCTTCGCGACCTCCCCGTAGACGGGCTGGCGGCTCAGCTCCTTGAAGATCACGTCGACGGGGACGTCCGCGGACGCCATCGCGGAGATGAACGACATCGTGGAGGTGATGCGGGCGTCGATCTTCCGAGCCCGCTTCTTCGCCGCCGTGGCGGGCCTGCCCTTGTACAGGACGCCGCCGGGGAACCCGAAGAAATACGCGTATCCGAGGAGGAGCGGGACGCCCGCGATCGCGAACAGGAAGACGACGAGGAACAGGACCGGGACCTGCAGCGCGAAGAACAGGAGGCCGAGCACGACCGCCAAGACTGAAGAGATCGCGGCGATGAGCGTGATCGTCATCCAAGCGAACGCGAGGTACTCCTCGGGCCGCATCCGGATGTGGGCCTTGATCAGGTTCTCCTCGAGCTCCTCGTTCTCCGTGTAGCGGGACAGCACGAACGGCCCCATGACCCGCCAACAAAACTCCTGGTACGCGGTGAGCGGGACCGTGACGGGCTTCGCGCCCTTCGGGAGCTTGATGAGCCGAGGCTTGAGTGCGAGCTTCGTCTCCTCCTCCCCCGGCCGGAACCGCTTCGTCTTCGTCAGCGTGCGGCGTGTCTCCAGCTGTCCGAACGTCGCGCCCTCGCTAGCCACCGCCTTCGCCCCCCGGAAGCGGCGGCGAGCCGCGCGGCTCGCGCACCCATCCCATCTCGTCCCGGATCCGCTTCGCGGTCTCCTCCGGGTACTGGTAGTACGAGACCACGATGTTCGCGATCTCGCGGAAGTTCAGCAGGTTCTTCTCGGCCATGTAGTTGATGATGTCCACGCGGCGCTGGAACTCCTCTTCCATCTCCTCGTGGGTCATGTTCTTCATTTCCATGATCTCGTCGAACAGGAACGAGTGGCCCTTGTAGATGAACGAGTCCGTCGCAGGGTCCCATTCGTAGACCGTGTTCGTGATCAACTCGTTCGTCTCCGGCTCGAAGCCGACGAGTTCCACGACTTGCGTGATGCGCCGCACGGTGGAGTCACCGACGCGCGCGTGCTTCTGGATGACGACGAAGTTGAGCGCGGTCAGGAGGATCCGCGGGGTGTTAATCGGCGGGTTCTCCAGACGGTTGACCATGCTCTTCACGCTGTCCGCGTGCATCGTGCTCATCGTCGGGTGGCCCGTCGCCATGGCCTGAAACATCGTGTACGTCTCTTTCCCGCGGACCTCGCCGACGATGATATAGTTCGGGCGCTGCCGCAACGCCGCGCGCACGAGGTCGAACATGTCGATCTCGCCAGGGGCCTTGCCATCGGGCCCCCGCTCGCCGATGCCCGAGCGCGTCGTGCCGGGAATCCAGTTTTCGTGGGGCAGGTTAATCTCCCGGGTGTCCTCGATGCTCACGATCTTCGCGCCTGGCCGGATGAACAGGGCCGCGCTGTTCAGCGTGGCGGTCTTTCCGCTCGCGGTCCCGCCGCACACCATCATGGACTTGCCGTGCTCGACCGCAATCCAGACGTATGCGACCATCTCCGGGCTGGCGGTGCCGAACGTGATCAGCTCCACCGGCGTGAACGGGTTCTCCTTGAACCGCCGAATCGTGAACGAGGAGCCGCGGGTCGTGACCTCCCGGGCGTACGTCGCCTGGACGCGGTGCCCCTCGTGCGTCGTCCCGTCGAGGATTGGGTTCGCCACGGAGATCTGCTTTCCGCACCGCTGACCAAGGGACACGACGAAACTGTTCAGGACCTCGTCGTCGGCGAACACGATGTTCGTCTTGAGGGACTCGTACTTCTGGTGGAAGATGAACAGCGGGATTGCGACGCCGTCGCAGCTCACGTCCTCGATCCGCACGTCGCTCATGAAGGCGTCGATCGGGCCGTAGCCAACGAAGTCCCGGGTGATGTAATACCCAAGCTTCTCGCGGGTGGACGGCTCGAGCTTGATGACGCGGGACTTCAGGAACGACTCCACAGCCTCCTTGAGGTATTGCTCCTTGTCCTTCGTCGCCATCTTCTCCCATTCGTACTCGAGCGTGCGGTTCAGCGCGTCCTTGATCGAGGCGAGCAGCTGGGTCTCCTTCTCCTCGAGCTGGGGTTCCCAGACCTCGTAGACGTATTCCGCCTCCTCCCGGTCGTACACGACGCGTCCGTACGCATATGGCTCGCGGACGGGGAACACCTCGATCTCGTCGAAGCGGGTCTCGTCCAGCGCCGGGATTTTCGTGAGATAGGAGCCGCGGGTGCCCTCCCACTTCGCGGACAAGGCGAGCGCGCCCTTGGGCATCATGACCTTCCGGAGTTTCTTGCGCCCCACCTTCTCACCTCAGAGGCCGACCTCGTTCCCCCGCTCCCCGGCCGCCACGTTCACGTACGCGTGGAGGACGCGGAATGTCGAGATGGGGGAGGGCGAGTCGAACTTGAACTGGAGGACCAGGCTGTACCGCTGGATGATCGGGTTCCAGATCGACCGGAGGGAGAAGTACGGGTTGTCGATTTGGAGCTGGATCGCCCGCTTACCCTCGAATACGGCGGTGAAGTCGTATCCCGGCTGGCCCTGGTAGGCCGCCGCCGGGACGCCGTACGCAAGCCCAAGCGTGTCGTTCAGGAAGCGGAACCACGCAGGCCCGTACGCGGTCGACGCGTTGACGTACACGTCCGTGAGCAGGTCGCCGTACTCCTGGAGGTCCACGGAAATCACGCGGGCCTGGATACCTTCCGCGCCGATCCCCGCGACCCCGCCCGTGCCGAACAGGTCGATGAGCGTGAAGTCGATTTCCGCGCTGTTGTTCGCGACGAACGCGCGGAAGGACGGCTCGCCCTTGACGACTTGGCCGTCCGCCTGCGCCCGGATCAGGGCGCCGTTCTCGTAGACGATGGACTGCTGCGGGAAGTACCGGTTGAACACGTGGAGGCGGACGTTGCCGCCGCATCCCTCAGGCCGACCCTGGCTGTCCACGCAGTTCAGACCCTCCGCGACCGTCGTCGCGTTGCCGCTGATGCTGTACTGGAACCACAGGCTCCAGGCGGATCTCGTCTGGTTGATCGTCAATTCCCCGATCGTGGGCGAGGAGAAGATGGGGACTCCGTCCACCCCTAGCTTCACAGAAGAGAACGTCGTGACGGGGATGTAGTGGCGGTTCACGATTTGCGCGGTCTGCGCCGCCAGGGTCTGGAGGTCGATATTGCTCTTGAATACGCCCATCTGGCCGAGCGCCTCGCCCATGTGGCCGGCCTCGGAGTCTTTCATCCACACCGGGACGTACTGGTTCGTGATCAGGGAGAGGAAGGTGAGGAACACAAGGAGGGCCATGATCGTGCCCACGGTCGAAGCCACGCCCTCCTCGTTCCAGGACTTGTGAGGACGGAACCTACGTCGCAAGAGAGGGGTCACCGCCAGAACCGGTGGGGCTCCGGTTGGCGACCAACCCGACTATGTGTATATAACCATGTTGATGAGATTATGCGGAGCCGAGAACAAATGGTGTTTCCCATCAGGCAAACATGATTCTCAAGGACGCGAATTCCGACGGTGCGCCTGCCATCCTTCGTCTCGCACCGAGGGGAAAACGTTTAAGCCGGCCGCC
>JACQPO010000128.1 GCA_016207545.1 Methanobacteriota archaeon
GAAGGTGCCGAAAGAGGTGTACGCGCTCCTCAATCGGCTCCCGCGCACGACCGTCCCGATCGACGCGTTGCGGACGGCGATCTCCGCGCTTGCGGCCTACGACCCGGAGCTCGGGGATGGGGCGCGCGATGCGAATCTGCGCAAGGCGCTCCGGATCACCGCCAGAACCGCGACCCTCGTCGCGGCGATCCACCGGATTCAGCGCGGGAAACGGCCCGTGCCGCCGGACGCGGGGCGGGGCCACGCGGAGGACTTCCTCCGGATGCTCGGGGGAAAGGAGCCGGACCCGCTCCACGCGAAAATCCTAGACGTGGCCCTCATCCTGCATGCGGACCACAGCTTGGCGGCGTCCACGTTCGCGGCCACGGTGGCGGCGTCCACCCTTGCAGATCTGTACGCGGCGATCGTCGCCGGACTCGCGACGTTGAAGGGTCCTGCGCACGGCGGGGCCAACGAGCAGGCCGTCAAGATGCTCCTCAAAATCGGAAGCCCCGCGAACGCGGAATCCTTCGTCGAGAAGGCCCTCGCGCGCAAAGAGGACCTCGGGGCGGGACCTGGGAAGGTTCCCGGATTTGGGCACCGCGTTTACAAGACGTTCGACCCCCGGGCCCTCATCCTCAAGGACTACGCGAGACGGCTCGCGGCGAGACATCCGGACACGGCCCTGTACGACACGGCCCTCGCGGTGGAGCAAGCGGCGTTGGGCGAGCTGCAGACGAAGCGCGTGTACCCGAACGTGGACTTCTGGGCGGGGGTGACCTACCACCTGCTGGGATTCCCGCCGGAGTTGTTCACGCCGACGTTCGCGGTCGCGCGGATGGCGGGCTGGACGGCGCACGTCATCGAGTACTGGAACGACGCCAAGATCATGCGGCCCCTGGACTACTACGTCGGACCGAAGGAAGCGACGTACGTCCCAGTCGAACGGCGGTGAGGCACCCTACGCGC
Organism: Methanobacteriota archaeon; assembly: GCA_016207545.1. Taxonomy (GTDB): domain Archaea; phylum Thermoplasmatota; class Thermoplasmata; order RBG-16-68-12; family EA-27; genus EA-27. Next base: position 949 of record JACQPO010000128.1, read on the forward strand.
CGGGCGTGATCTTGATCGCGAGGGTCGGGCACGCGGTCTCGCACGCCATGCAGTCGATGCAGTCCGTCTCGCGGATCGGGTCGCACTTGTCCGTCCGGTACTTCGCCCATTCCTCGCTGCCCTGCGGGAACACGGTGTCGGTGCCTGTCCCCTTGTTCCCGAGGTTGAAATTCCATTCGAAGACATCGACGGGGCACACGTCCATGCACGCCCCGTCCGCGACGCACGCCTCCCAGTCCACGGCGACGTGCGTGCCGTGAATCCCGAGTTGCGTCGGATATGGATTTCCGTCCGCGTCGAGCCGTTGCACGCCTTCCCCGAGGATCTTGTGTCCATTGTGCTCCCCCGTGACCGGGTACTCCGCGGACTTCGTGAGGAACTCAGGATCGATTGGCTTCGGCTTGTAGTCGACCTCGCGCGACATGGAAATCGCACGGGCGAGTGGGTTATCCTTTTTAGAGTTTCGGTTGTGGTTATGCTTACGTACCCGCGGCAACCCGACTACTGGGGACGGACAATCGCTATGATGCGGAACGTCTCCCTGCGCACGGGATGAAACCCTTTCTCTGCGGGCGTGGCTTCGTGGGCCGCGAGGAGACGAAATCCCCCGCGGGACAGGAGCGCGCGGATCCCCGGAAGCGAATGCACGCGAACCGTGTGGGGCTCCGTGAACCTCTCCTGCAGGCGGTCCCCACGGAACACAAAGTAGTGGAAGTCAAACGACAGCCGGTGCCGGTTCGGGTCGTAGCGAGAAGCGTCCAAGCGGATGATACGGAACGGCTTCTCGAGGTGCACCCAGCCACGATGACCCGGGACGACGCCCGACTCCTGCCAGAACTCGAACGCGTACAGGCCGCCGGGCTCCAGATGGCGGCGGACGGTCCGCAGATGGGCGAGGACGTCGCGGTCCGACAGCAGGTACCCAAAGCCGCCAAACATCGCGATGGCGGCGTCGAATCGGCGACCGAGGTCGAATTGGCGCATGTCCGCGTGCACGAACTTCGCGCGCAGGTGGGTGCCCCGCACCTTTTCGCGCGCGACGCGCAGCTGCGCCGAGGACAGGTCGAGACCCGTGACCTCGTATCCCCGCTTCGCGAGAGCGACCGCATGGCTTCCCGTCCCGCATCCGAGGTCGAGAATCGCCTGGGGTCGCTGGGGGGAGAACTTCCGGAACACCGCCTCGAGGTAGTCACAGTCCCCCTCGTGGTCGACGACGTTGTGATAGATCGCGTCGTAGTACTCCGCGGACCGTTGATAGGCGCGGGAAGCCACGGCGCGCAGATGCGTCCCTCACCTCATGAGCATATCCGTCCTGCGGGTCGTGGGGCGCAAGTAGAAATAGCGACAACGTAGCTACACGGTCCGTGGCGCGGAAGAAGGCGTCCGCCGAGCCAACGCGGTTCGAGGTCGTCGGCCACGAACTCATCGAGAAGGTCGTGAAGCGGAGCGGGAACAGCGGACGCGTGTACCTGCCGCCCGACTGGATTGGGAAGCGGGTAAAGATCATCCGACTGGAGTAGATGGAACCGTGAACGTGCGCGTGCGGCCCCTGAAGCCCTCCGATTTGGCGGCGGTCTCGCGGATCGAGCGTCGCATTACGGGCAGCCGCCGGACGAGCAGCCTCGTCCGGAACCTACGCAAGTACTTGGCGACGGGCGATCCCGGATCGTGCCTCGCCGCAGAGGTCGAGGGCCGCGTCGTGGGCTTCGTCGTGGGCGAAATCCGGCCGTGGGAGTTCGGCGAGGACCGGGAGGTCGGCTGGATTCGCGTCGTCGGCGTGGACCCCGACTACCAGGGGAAAGGCGTCGGCCGGGCGCTCGGAGAACGCCTGCTTCGGTACTTCCGGACCAAGGGCGTACGGCGGACGAGGACCGTCGTCGAGTGGGACGCCGGCGACGTGATCGCCTACTTCCGCACGCTCGGATTCGAGCGAGGGGACGGAATCACGCTCGAAATGGACCTCCGGTAGTCGTACGTATGGGTGGTACGACGTATTTATATCGTAGCTACATCATAGCCATGCATACCGGGGGTTCCGCCTACGCTTTCCCTGGAACCCGCATCGAACACGCCGAAGTTTGAGGAACTCCTGTCCACCGCGCTTTCCCTAGCCGGACCGGGAGCCCTGTCCGCCGTGCGGGCGTGGAAGGAGGAGCATCCCTCGCGGAGGGCGGTCGGTGCGTTCCCCGTGTACGTCCCCACGGAGCTCATCCAGGCCGCGGGTGCGCTGCCAATCTGGCTGTACGGCGGTGGCGGGTCCGTGGAGATCAGCCACGCGGACTCTCGGATTCAATCGTTCGTCTGCTCGATTTCCCGTTCGACGCTCGAGCTCGGCCTGCGCGGCCATCTCGACGTGCTCGACGGACTCGTCTTCCCCTCCATTTGCGACGTCGCGCGCAACCTGTCCGGCGTATGGGCCCGGAACTTTCCGCGCATGTTCGTCGAGTTCCTTCATCTGCCGCAGAACCGTCGAAGCCCAAGCGCGGTCCCGTACACCATCGCGGAATATCGAAGGCTATTGGCCGGGTTGGAGCGATTGTGCGGGAAGCCCGTCGCGCCGGAAGACCTCCGGGCGGCCATCCATGCTCATAACGAGAACCGGGAGGCCGCCTGGGCGCTCCTCGACGCCCGTCGTCGAACGCCTTGGGCGACCGACGCGTGGGAGACATACGCGTTTCTGCGGGCCGGGGCCGTGCTCGAACGCGAGACACACACATCGCTCTTGCGGCAGGCGCTCGCAGCGGCACGCGAGCGGGGCCGCAGGCCGAAGGACAAGGTCCCCGTGATCCTGTTAGGCGCGTTCTGCGAGCAGCCCCCCCTTGACTTGATCCGCGCCGTCGAGGAGGCCGGATGCTACATCCTTGAGGACGACTTGCTCCTCGGGTCCCGCTGGTTCCGCACGAGCATTCCGGATGGGGCGGATCCGCTCCGTGCGCTCGCCGAGGCGTACGTGGCCTCGAGCCCGCCGTCGTCCGTGAGCCACTACCGAGGAACGCCGAAGCAAGACCTGCTGCCGCAACGGTGCCGCCAGCTCGGCGCGTCCGGGGTCGTGTTCCTCACCGCCAAGTTCTGCGAGCCCGCCCTGTACGATCAGGTGTTGTACAAGGAGCGGCTCGAATCCGCGCAGATTCCGTACGTGCACATAGAGTTCGAGGAGAAGATGAGCGCGGTCGACACGGTCCGCACGCAGATTGAGACGTTCGTGGAGTCCGTCCTGTTCGAGTGAGGCAATGAGCGACGAGGATGCGGGGAAAGCTTTGCAGAAACGGCTGCTCGGGGAGTACTACCAGTCCCTTGGCGACGCAGGCCGTTCCGGGCAGAAGGTCGCGTACCTGTTCGTCCCCGGAAACGTCGTCGAACTCCTGCGGTGCTTCGACATGCTGCCCGTGTACCCGGAAATCAACGCCCTCCAGTGCGGGATCAAGAAAATGGCGGGCGACCTCATCCTGCGGGCGGAGAACATCGGCTACTCGAGCGACGTGTGTGGCTACGTGAAGAACGACATTGGACTCATGTTATCGGACCGGCAGAGTCCGTTTGGACCCCTCCCGAAGCCCGACCTCCTCGTGTGCAACTACTCCGGCTGCAACACGTTCGTGAAGTGGTTCGAGGCCCTCGCGCACTTCTACGGCGCGGAGCTATTCGTCCTCGACATCCCGTATCTTAGGGAACGAGGGCCGTCGACCGCCGACATTGAGTACGTCGTCGCGCAGCTCGAGGAGCTCGCCGACGTTTGCGCGCGCACCTCCGGCGTCCCGTTCGACCGGGAGCGACTGAAGCGAGTGACGTCCCTGTCCTACGCGGCGGAGAAGCTGTGGGTCGACGTCCTCCACGCCGCCCGGTCTCGGCCATCTCCGTTCGACGCGTACTTCGAGGCGGTCTTCTACATGGCCCCGCTCAACATCCTGCGCGGGACGGAGGGGTGCGTTGAGTACTACCGGCTGCTGCTCGAGGAGCTGGTGAGCCGCCAAAAGGAGGGGCGCGGACCCGTCCCGGAGGAGAAGTTCCGCGTCGTCGTCGAAGGACCGCCGCCGTGGCCCCACTTCCGCTCGTTCTGGGAACTGTTCAAACGGTGGGGCGTCTGCGCGGTCGCCAGCACGTACTCCAAGGTCGGCGGCCTGTTCGACCAGGGGGTGTTCCACGACCCCGCGCAGCCGATGGAGAGCATCGCGCGGTACGCGATGAACAGCTACACGAACTGGAACCTCGGCCTCCGACTCGACCTCCTTCGCCAGTACCTGCGGGAATACGAGGCGGATGCCCTCATCATCCATTCCGTGAAGAGTTGCCGCAGCTTCTCCGTCGGACAGGCGGACTTCCGCGACGTCCTCGCGAAGGAGGAGGGCGTCCCGACGCTCATGGTCGAGTCGGACCTCGCGGACCCCCGGTACTACTCGGAGGCGCAGTTGAAGAACCGGATCGATGCGTTCTTCGAGTCCCTCGCGCACCGGCGCCTCGTGGGGGGATGAGGACGTACGTCGCGGGGGCGGACGTGGGCTCGACGACCGCGAAAGTCGTCATCCTGGACGGCGAGGGGGACATCGCGGGCACGTCCCTGGGCCCGACCGGCGCAAGCATCGTCGAAGCCGCGCAACGGAGATTCCAGGAGGCGGTGAAAGCCGCGGGCATCGACGAACACGAGGTGGAGTTCGTCGTCGGCACGGGCTACGGTCGGTTCAAGATTCCGTTCGGCCACACGCAAGTCACGGAGATCAGCTGCCACGCGCGCGGGGCGCACCACCTGTTCCCCGGGACGCGGACGATCGTGGACATCGGCGGACAGGACACGAAGGCGATCTCCGTCAACGAACTGGGCGACGTCGCGGACTTCTGCATGAACGACAAGTGCGCCGCCGGAACCGGCCGCTTCCTTGAATCCGCAGCGCTCACGCTGGGCCTCCCCCTCGAAGAGATTGGCCCCGTGTCCCTCCGTGCGGCGCGTCCCCTGCGAATCACGAACGTGTGCACCGTGTTCGTCGAATCCGAGATCATGTCCCACATGATGAAAGGGGAAACGGTCGAGGACATCCTGCGCGGTGTGCACAACGCCATTGCCGGACGTTCCATCTCCCTGCTCCGCCGCGTGGGCATCAATCCCGAGATCTCCTTCACCGGCGGCGTCTCCCGCAACGTCGGGATGGTGCGGGCGCTTGAGGACCAGCTCGGCCTGCGTGTCAACGTCAGCCCGCTGTCCCAGTTCATCGGCGCCATCGGCGCCGCCCTGTTCGCCCTCGAACGGGCGCGCGGTGGCAAGCTCGTCGCGGCCCCCGTGGAGGGAGGCACGTGATTTCCGCGGGCATCGACCTCGGCGCTGGGACGACGAAAGTACTGCTGTACGACGCGGACCTCGCGGCCCTGGGGACCGTGTCGGTTCGAACGCGACCGGACCTCGAGGCGACCGCCACAGAGGCACTCCTGGCGGCTTGCGACGCCGCCGGCGTCCGACGCGAGGACATCGCCTACGTCGCTACCACGGGATACGGCCGGTACCAGATTCCGGAGCGCGACCTCCAGATCACGGAAGTCACGTGCCACGCGCGGGGCGCCCGCCACCTGTTCCCCGACACGCGCTGCGTGCTCGACGTCGGTGCCCAAAGCTCCCGCGCGATGCGGGTCGACGACCGGGGCCGCGTCATCCGATTCCGGATGAACGACCGGTGCGCGGCCGGCGCGGGCAAGTTCCTGGAACGCGTCGCGCGCGCGCTCGAGATTCCGCTTGAGGAACTCCCGGCGGTCGCGTTGCGCTCCACAGACCCGCAGCCAATCAGCAGCATCTGCGCAGTCCTCGCGGAGTCCGAGGTAATCAACCACATCAGCCAGGGCAAACCGGTCGAGGACATCCTCATGGGGGCCCACCTCTCGATCGCGGACCGCGTCCTCGCCTTGCTCCGCCAAGTCGGGGCGGACGGAGAGGTCGCACTCACGGGGGGGCTCGCGCGGAACCCCGCGATGGTCAAGGCCCTAGAACTCCGGCTCGGACGACCGCTTCATCACTCGGATCACTCTCCGTTCGCGGGAGCGCTCGGTGCTGCGCTCCTCGGCCAACAGCGACTCGCGAAACGGAACGCGGGGGGCGGAGCGTGACACGGCCCGTCGATCCGTCCGAGATTCTTCAGGAGGTGAGGGATGGGGCCGCGTACGTGACCCTGAACCGCCCACCGCTGAACATCCTGGACCCGCCCTTGCTGCGCCTGCTCGCTGAGACTCTGCAATCGTTGGATGCACGCGACGACTGGCGGGTACTCGTTCTCCGCGGACTACCGAAGGCGTTCTCCGCGGGCGTGGCGGTGGAAGACCACATGCCGGAACGCATCGAGTCTACGCTGGCGGCGTTCCGAGGGGCCCTCGAGGCCTTAGAGGGGTCCGACCGCCCGACGGTCGCGGTGATTCGCGGCCACTGCCTGGGTGGCGGGATGGAGTTCGCCATGGCGTGCGACTTCGCGGTCGCGGCGGAAGGGGCGATGTTCGGCCAGCCGGAGATCAAGCTCGCCGCAATCCCCCCGTTCGCGGTCGCGCGGTACGCCGGCCTCGTCGGCCCCCGTCGTGCCTTCGCGGACCTCGCGACCGGACGCATCTTCCCCGCGCGCGAGGCGGCGAAGGCCGGGTACCTGAACGCGTGCTTACCGGACGCGGAACTCGACCCGTGGGTCGCCCACACCGTCGCCGAGCTCGCTTCCCTCAGCCGCGTGGCGCTCGCAGTCCTGAAGCGCGCATTTCGCGAACGACGCACGGGCGACACGAAGTCGGTCGAGCGGGACTACCTGGAACGGCTCGCGCGGACCCCAGACGCGGTCGAGGGCCTCCGCGCTTTCCTGGAGAAACGGGCCCCACGATGGGAGGCTCGTCCGTGAGGGCCGCGGTCCTCGACGAGGGAGGCCTCGACGTCCGGGACGTCCCCGAACCCGTCCCGACGTTCGGCGAGGCAATCGTCAACGTCGCCGCGTGCGGCGTGTGCCGCACAGACCTGCACTACCTCCACGGCGTCCCGACCGCGAAGGCGCGACCGCTCGTCCTCGGCCACGAGGTGAGCGGGGTCGTCGCGACCACGACATCGGATCGTCTTCCGCCAGGGACCCGCGTGGTCCTCCCCCCCGTCATCCCGTGCGGGCGATGTCGATTCTGCCTCGAGGGCCGGAACACGTTGTGCGCATCGATGGCGATGTTCGGCAACCATCGGGATGGCGGCTTCGCGGCGCAGATCGCCGTGCCCGCTTGGGCGGCGTTTCCCCTCCCGCGAGGGCTTCCGCTCGTCGAGAGCAGCGTGATTTCCGACGCGGTGTCCACCGCGTATCATGCGTTGGCGAATCGCGGGCAGGTCCGCGCGGGGGAAACCGTCGCAATCATCGGATGTGGCGGCGTCGGCCTCGCGGCGGTGCAAGTTGCGGTCGCGCTCGGGGCCTCCGTTTTGGCGGTCGACGTGGCAGAGGCGAAACTGCGGGCGGCGGAACGGTTCGGCGCGAAGGGCGTCCTCGACGCGGCGGAAAGTTCGGACCTCGGGAAGGCAATCCGTCAGGCGACCGGCGGGGTCGACGTCGCCGTGGAGGCCATCGGGAAGCCGTCCACGATTGCCGCCGCAGTCGAGGGGGTTCGACCGGGGGGCCGGGTCGTCGTCATCGGATACTCAGAGGCCTCCGCCACAATCAACGCGAGCCGCGTCATGTTTCGCGAGATCGAGATCCGGGGCTCCCTCGGATGTGGGTTGCAGGATTTTCCCAAGGTCCTAGACCTCGCAGCGCGCGGGCGCATCGACGTGGGGGCGCTCGTGACCCACCGCTTTCCGCTAGAGAAGACCCCGGACGCGCTCGCCCTCCTCGAATCGTCCGCGCCGGACCTCATCCGCGCGGTCGTCGTCCCGGGAGGCCCGCCATGACGGACTATACCGACATTAGCTACTCTGTGCAAGACCGCGTCGCAACCGTCACAATCCGCAGACCAGAGGTATACAACGCGTACACGTTGCACACGCTCCGCGAGATGCACGATGCGTTTCGCGCGGGCGCGTTCGACGACAACGTCGCCGTCATCGTGCTCACGGGAGAGGGCGACAAGGCATTCTGCACGGGCGGCGACGTGCGGGAGTACGCGGAGGTGTACACGAAGCGGCCGCGGGACTACTGGAAGTACATGGTGCAGTTCCAAGACACCGTGGACGCCCTGCGGGACTGCGGGAAGCCGACGATTGCGCGCGTGAACGGCGTGTGTGCGGGCGGCGGAAACGAACTCCACATGGCGTGCGACTTGAGCGTAGCGGTGGAAGACGCGGACTTCATGCAAGTTGGCGCCAAGGTAGGCTCCGTCGCCGCGGGCGGTGCGACGCAATGGCTGCCAATCCTCATCGGCGATCGCCGGGCACGGGAGATGCTGTACTTATGCGAGCGA
>JACQPO010000016.1 GCA_016207545.1 Methanobacteriota archaeon
GGTCTGCTCTACGCCCCCTTCCTCACCTTCTTCAACCCCATCGACACGACCATGCAAGTCGCGGGCGTCGTCCTCGCCTCCGTCGGTCTCGGGATCGCCGCGGTCGCTGGGAGAACGCTCGCGAAGCACGTGTACGCGAGGGCGAAAGACGAGCGACGTCTCATCACCACCGGGATCTATGCCTACGTCCGCCATCCCCTGTACCTGGCCTTCGTGCTGTTTCCCCTCGGCCTCGTCCTCCTCACCCTGAACTACCTGACGCTCCTGCTCGCCCTGAGTTTCTGGTTCTTCACCGACGGCGACTTGGAAGCGTGCGGCCGGCGGGGCAAGCTGACGTTCCTCCCGACCGCGATCGAGTGCGAGGAGGAGGGACTCCGCAGGCGTTACGGCGAGGAGTACGAGCGGTACGCGAGCCGAACCGGAACGCTCGTTCCGAGACTGGGCAGGCCGCAAAAGCGTTGACGGTCGGGCCGACCGACTAGCTCCGGTTCGGATGGACCGTCGCGTGTCCGAATCCAGCCGCCTGGATGGCGTTGGATTTGACCGTCAGGTTCCAGCCTCTGCGGCCCTCTTCATCTCCACGATATTCTGCGCCGAGATTTTTGCGAACCTACGCTTCACGAGTGGGGCAACAAGGCCTAGGAAGCCCTTGAGCGTGATGTCTGCGGAGAAGCGGAATTCGGTCCCGTCGGGAATCGCGTTCAGTCTGAACATCGCCCGGATGTGACCGTTCTTGAACTTGACCTCCCTTTCGATCTGCTGTGGAGGCGTGAGCCGATCAATGACGGCAAGGCCGTCCAGCGCAAACGACACGCGGTTGTCTTCGCGGCGAATGTTGCCCACCGACTTGAACGCGGAGAACGTCCTCGGATAGTTCTCGTAGTCGGTGAGGACGGAGAATGTCTTCTCCCGTGGCGCCCTTACGATCGCTGAGTGCTCAAGGTGAATCAATGTCGCAACCCCTGCCGAGAACAGGTCTTGATGTAAGGAACTTGGACGCCCCCCAACCCCATCAACGGCACGTACCGCGATCAGCTCCAGCTATAAGCTGTTTTCTAACCCCAGGTGGACACTTAGTACGCCGCATGTCCGCGGTCACCGGGTCTCCAAGAACGGGGTGATGGCCGTAGGCCCCCAGGGCGGTCTGGCTGTCCGGATCGGCGTCCGACGGACTCCCATCAGAAGACGGCCTCCGACAAGCGCGGTGCTCACACGAGCTTCAGTGGAATGGCGGGAATTGAACTCCACGGCTGCCCAACCATGACAATAGCTAAGCCCGGAACCGCCATTCGCCGCGGGGGTTCCATCCAGACCATGGGAAGACGACCTGTCCAGCGGGGCGCTCGCGAAGGTCAACGAGGACAACGTCGTCGCGTACTTCGATTGGATTCGGCGTGCACCCGGAATCGAGGGCGACGACCGTCCCGGCGGGCTCCGGGTTGCCACGGACATCCCACACTCGTTCTTCAACGGCGCGCATCGCACGCGGCTCCCGACATCGGAGGCGGACGGATACATCGACGAGACGCTTGCGTACTTCGGCTCCAAGGGGGTCCCCTGGCGGTGGTGGGTCTGGCCGAGGACGGAGCCCAGGGACCTGGGGGATCGGTTGACGGCTCACGGGCTGGTCGTCCGCGGTTCCTTCCCGGCGATGTCCCTGGATCTCCGGGCCTTGCGGGAGGATTGAGCGTGGCCCGGAGGACTGACGATCGCTCGCGTCGCAAACGCGGAGATGCTCGAGGACTTGATCCGACCCGCGAGTGAGGCCTTCGGTCTGGGGCCGGGAGCGCGGCAGTTCGTCGCCCTCTTCTCTGCCCTCGGCTTTGAGGAAAGCGCCCCCGTGCAGTCGTACGTCGGCCATGTGGGGGGAACCCCGGTCGCGACCTCCCAGATGTTCTTGGGTGCGGGGGTCGCGGGGATTTACGTGGTCGGAACGCTGCCGGACTACCGCGGCCGGGGGTTCGGGAAGGCCCTCACCCTGGCTCCCTTGCACCACGCACGCGCCCTGGGCTACCGATGGGCCATCCTCCAGGCCACCGAGATGGGTCACCCCGTTTACCTTCGCCTCGGATTCCGGGAGGATTGCAAGGTTGAGCTTTACGGACCTCCCCCTTCTCCTCCGTGAACGGAGGATTCCGGTCGGTTGCCGGTCCCCGACAAGAACTTTCAGTCCTCCTGCATCGGGGACAAGCGACTGGCCGGACCTCGGACCACGGTGAGAACCACGCGTTCCTCGGCCCGCCTTCGCGCCGCCCTTCGCACCCCTTATATCGCCGCCAACCGTTGCGCGCCGCGAATGAAGTACGGGATCCTCGTCGCGTTCTACGAGAAAATCGAGGCCACCACGAAGCGCCTCGAGATGACGGACCTCCTCGTCCAGCTGTTCCGACAAGTGCCGCCGGAGGAAATCCGCGAGGTCGTGTACCTCACGGAAGGCCGCATCGCGCCGGACTACGCGGGCGTCGAGCTCGGCCTTGCGGAGAAGCTCGTGATCCGCGTGCTTGCGCAGGTTACGGGCCTCGGGGACAAGCCGATCGAGGCGCTCTGGAAGGAGAAGGGCGACCTCGGCCTCGTCGCGGAGACCGCGATTCAGGAGAGGCAACAGGCGGCGATTACCGCCGGTGAAGCGCTCAGCGTGCGCAAAGTGTTCGACAACCTCGGGGCGATCGCGGAGGCGGCCGGGGAAGGCTCGCAGCAGGCGAAGATCGACCGGCTCGTGGAGCTCCTGCGGGACGCGCAGCCGGGCGAGGCGAAGTACATCGTGCGCACCGTCGTCGGCAAGATGCGGCTCGGGGTCGCGGACATGACGATCGTCGACGCGTTGGCGGCGGCGTTCGCGACGAAGGCGGAGAAGGACGCGGTCGAGCGCGCGTACAACGTGTCGTCGGACCTCGGGGACGTCGCCCGTGTGCTCGCGTCGAAGGGGATTGGCGGCTTGGGCGACGTGAAGCTCCAGGTCGGACGGCCGATCCTCTCCATGTTGTGCGAGCGGGTGCCCACGCTGCAGGAGACGTTCGAGCGGCTCGGGAGGTGCGCGTTCGAGTACAAGTACGACGGGCTGCGCATGCAGGTCCACCTCACGCGGAAGGGCGTGCAGATTTTCTCCCGCCGCCTGGAGAACATCACGAGCCAGTTCCCCGAGATCGTCGAGGCGGTCCGCGGGGCGTTCCTCGCCAAGGACGGGATCATCGAGGGGGAGGGGGTGCCCGTCGACCCGAACACGGGCGACTTCCTTCCCTTTCAGGAGGTGAGCCACCGCCGCGGGCGCAAGTTCGGCGTGGAGGCGATGGCGGCGGAGCTGCCCGTGACCTTGTTCCTGTTCGACTGCCTCCTCCTCGACGGGGAGGACCTCACGATGCGGACGTATGAGGAACGCCGCCAAATCCTCAAGGACGTCGTGCGGGAGAACGAGCGGGTGAAGTTCGCGGAGGTCCTCGTCACGGACAACGAGGCGGAGGCGGAGCGGTTCTTCGAGTGCGCGATCCAGCAGGGGTGCGAGGGGCTCGTCGCGAAGGCGCTGGACTCCGTGTACGAGGCGGGCGCGCGCGGCTACAAGTGGGTCAAGCTGAAGCGGGACTACCAGGCGGCGATGACGGACACCGTGGACCTCGTCGTCGTCGGAGGCTTCGCGGGCCGCGGGAAGCGCGCGGGCACGTGGGGCGCCCTCCTGTGCGCGGCGTACGACAAAGCGGCGGACACGTTCAAGACCGCCTGCAAGCTCGGCACGGGGTTCAGCGACGAGCTCCTGTTCTCCTTTCCGCAGAAGTTCGGGCCGTACGCGCTCGAACACCGCCACCCGCGCGTCGACAGCGAGCTGGAGGCGGACGCGTGGTTCGCGCCGAACGTCGTGCTCGAGGTGCTCGGCTCCGAGATCACGTTGAGCCCCGTCCACACCGCCGCGATGGGGGCGATCCGCGAGGGCTCCGGCCTCGCGATCCGGTTCCCGCGCTTCACCGGCCGGTGGCGGGACGACAAGAAGGCGGAGGACGCGACGACGGTCGACGAGCTCCTCGACATGTACCGCCGCCAGCTGAAGGCCGTGAAGGAGTAGCCCGAGGGCAGAGCCAAAGGTATTAGACGTTCATCTTGCGTATAAGCGAGTCGCCGTGGCCGCGAAGACGATCCGGATCACGAGAGAGGCATACGAGAGGCTCAGGGCGCGTAAGCTGCCCGACGAAAGCTTCAGCGACGTGATCCTCCGGCTTACGGGGCGGAGGCCTCTCACCGACTTCGCGGGCATGCTAAGTCCGGCATCCGTAAAGGCCATTCGCGAGGCGATCGAGCGCTCGAGCGAGGAGCAACGGGCGGCAGAGTAACCGCAGTCATCATTCAGACGAGACATCCGGGCGGAAGTACCCTTTAAGTCCCCCGGCGGGCGTCGCCCCCGGCGTGCCACTCGAAGTGAACTCCGAGCGAGGGAGACTGGTTCACGAAATCCACGGGCTCGGAAAGGCGGGCGGCGACGCGTGGCTGCAAAAGTACCTGGGCTCCCCGCATCCCGTGCTGGGCCTGTCGGTCCCCCAGATTCGGGGGATCTTGGCGGCGTTCCGGAAGGCGCATCCTGACCTCGCCGCCAAGGAGGTGAACGCCTTGGCGGCGGCGATCTACGGGGGGCCGACGTTCGAGGAGAAGTCGTTCGCGGTCTCCCTGCTCGACCGACACGCGAAAGTCCTCGATGATGCCTCGTGGCGCCTCCTGGACCGGTGGGTCGACGAATCCGTCGGATGGGGGATGTGCGACAGCATCGGTGCGGGCCCGATCGCGAAGATGGTGTATGCGAAGCCGTCGCGGTTCCAGGAACTCCTGCGGTGGACAAAGTCTCCGAATTTCTGGCGGCGACGGATTGCGTGCTACGCGCTCCACGATTTCGTCTTTGCGGGCGAGCTCGACAAGCCGTTCTGGCTCCTTGAGGGCCTCCTGGTCGACGACGAGTTCTGGGTCCAGCGCGCGGTCGGCACGTGGCTGCGGGAGTGTTGGAAGAAGGACCGGAGGCGCGCGGAGGCCTTCCTTCGGAAACACGTCCGCGGCCTCCCACCGGTCGTCATCACCGTCGCGACGGAGCGCGCGCCGAAGGCGTTCCGCGAAGAGCTGCGACGAAAGAGCAAGACCGCCAAACGGCCGAGGAAGGTTTAATACCGCCCCGCCGGTGCCTTCGACGCGATGCCCGGGACCGCCGTCATCGGCATGCAATTCGGAGACGAGGGGAAGGGGAAGATCGTCGACGTCCTCGCGGAGGGGGCGGGCCTCGTCGTCCGGTTCAACGGCGGCGCGAACGCCGGACACACGGTCCACTTCGGCGCGGAGAAGTTCGCGTTCCGCCTCCTGCCGAGCGGCATCGTCCGGCCGAAGGTCGTGAACGTGATCGGGAACGGCGTGGCGGTGGACCCGCCGCA
>JACQPO010000126.1 GCA_016207545.1 Methanobacteriota archaeon
CTTCCTCGTGGGCCGGGCCTTCGACGAGATCGTGAACCCGCGCCTGCGGAAGAGGTGACCGCGTGGAGCCGTTGCTCAGGGTCCAGGACCTAAAGGTGTACTTCCGCATCCTGAAGGGGACCGTCCACGCGGTCGACAACGTGTCGTTCGACCTCGACCGCGGCCAGACGATGGGCCTCGTGGGCGAGTCCGGGTGCGGGAAGACGACGGCCGCGTTCGCGATCACGCGGCTCTTGCCGCCGAACGGGCGGGTCGTCGGCGGCCAGATCGGGTTCGACGGGCAGATCATCGTCCGCGCAGACCTGCCGACGGAAGTGGACGAAGTGCTCCGAAGGCCGGACTGGTTCACCCAACTCCAGCCGATCCTGCGCCGGGAGGAGGCCGAGTTCGCCGCGTTCCAGGCGGGTGGGGGGCAGGTCCTCGAGGCGCAGGAACAGATGGAGGACGAGTTCGCGTTTTACACGGAAATCACGGGCCTGCTCGCGGGGAGAGGATCGGTCCCCGACGACGAGATCCTGGAGAATCTGCAGAAGGTGACTACACAGCACCTTCGGGGCTTGGGGGCGGGCCGCCGCCGCCGCCGACGGGAGCGGGAGATCGAGCAGCGAATCGCCGCGATCCGGTGGTCGAAGGTGTCTATGATCTTCCAGAGCGCGATGAATGCGTTCAATCCCGTGTACCGGGTCGGGGACCAGATCATGGAGGCGCTCCTCACCCACTACCCCGACATGACGAAAGAGGAGGCCCGCCAGCGCGTGCTCGAGCTGTTCGACCTCGTCGGCATCGACCGGTCTCGCGTGGACGGGTACCCGCACGAGTTCTCCGGCGGCATGCGGCAGCGGTCCATGATCGCGATGGCCCTCGCCTGCAACCCACAGCTCCTAATCGCGGACGAGCCGACGACGGCGCTCGACGTGATCATGCAGGACCGGATCCTCGCGGAGATCCGCGACTTGCAGCGGGAGCTGAACATCGCGATGATGATCATCACGCACGACATCTCCGTGGTCGCGGAGGTCGGGGAGAAAATCGGCGTTATGTACGCGGGAAAGATCTTCGAATACGGGAGCATCGGGGAGATATTCGAGAAGCCCGCGAACCCGTACACGATCGGCCTGCTGTCCGCGTTCCCGAGCATCAAAGGCCCGCGCCGCCGGCTCCGTTCCATCCCCGGGTCGCCGCCGGACTTGTCGAACCCGCCGTCGGGATGCCGGTTCCACCCACGTTGTCAGTTTGCTCAAGAGGTGTGCAAGTACGTGGAGCCGCCGATGGTGCAGGTCGCGCCGGACCACTGGTCCCTCTGCCATTTCGCAAAAGAGATTTATGAGGGCACGCTAAAGGGGAGCTGAGATGGTCGAGGCCGTCGCGCAGATCGCGGAGGAACCCGAGGAGGGCGAGTTCGTCTACCGCGTCGAGGGCCTCGTGAAGTTGTTCCCCGTGAAAGGGACGATGATGGACTCCCTGTTCGGGAAGGAGCGGGTCGTCCACGCGGTCGACGGCATCTCGTTCGGCATCCGCCAGGGCGAGATCCTCGGCGTCGTCGGGGAGTCCGGTTGCGGGAAGACGACGACCGGACGGCTCCTTGTGCGCCTTGAAACGCCGACGGGCGGGTCCATGGTCTTCCACGGCCAGGACGTGGCCAAACTGCGCGGCCCGGCGCTGAAGGAGTTCCGCCGGCGGGTCCAGATGATCTTCCAGGACCCGTACGAGTCCCTCAACCCGCGGTTCACCGTCTTCCAGACCGTCGCGGAGCCGCTCATCGTCCACAACGTGGGCGAGACGTTCGCGGAGCGGGAGGAGATGGTCGCGAAGGCGCTCGAGAGCGCGGAGCTGAAGCCGGCGGAGGAGTTCATGTCCCGCTTCCCGCACGAGCTGTCCGGCGGGCAGCGCCAGCGCGTCGCGATCGCGCGGGCCCTTGTCCTTCGGCCCGAGTTCGTCGTCGCGGACGAGCCGGTGTCCATGCTCGACGTCTCCATCCGCGCGGGCATCATGAACCTCATGCTGAACCTTCGGGAGGAGTACGACATCCCGTTCATGTTCATCTCCCACGACGTGTCCGTGACGCGGTATATGAGCCACCGCATTGCGGTCATGTACCTCGGCTCGATCGTCGAGCTCGCGCCTGCGGAGGAGGTCATCAAGAACCCGATGCACCCGTACACGGAGGCGCTCCTGTCCGCGGTGCCGGTGCCGGACCCGACCGCGAAGCACGGCCGCGTGGAGATTAGCGGGGACCTGCCGTCCCCGATCAACCTGCCGTCCGGCTGCACGTTCCACCCCCGCTGCCTTTACCGGCGGGAGATCTGCAAGGAGGTCCGCCCGGTGCTCCGAGAGGTCACGCCGGGCCACTACGTGCACTGCCATTTCGCGGGCGAGATTATCACCCGGAAGCCGGACGACATCGTTCTCGAGGAGGGTGTCTGTGCGGTGTGCGGGAACCTCGTGGCGAAGGGCACGAAGCACATGACGTGCAACTGTCCGAAGATCTACCACGAGTCATGCGCGCTTGAGGCCCACGAGTGCCTCGTGTGCAAGAAAGTGTTCTGAGGGAATCCCGTGCACGTCGTCGCTCGCGTGTTGGCGGTAGCGTACGTGGTGCTCGGCGTCGCCGGCGCTATCATTTATGTGCAGACGAGCGTGAACTACGTCAACATGACGGAGATCAACCTGAACATCGAGGACCATGCGGGAGTGACCCATGTGGAGGTCCATTGGTCCGGGGATTCCTCCGATATCCCGCGGGTCCGCGTCTGGTTCAACGTGACGAACCCCGGCAGGGTTTCCATCGAGGTCACGAACATCGACTTCACGCTCCATATGGACGACCCCGAGGACGCGCGACCATGGAACGACAACGCCAAGCTCGATGAGACCCGTATCAGCCCCGGCGGGTTCACGTACAGCCGCGGACAGGGGATCCTGGTCGGCCCGGGACAGACGGTCCCGATGTCCTCCGAGGTGCCCGTCGAGGGACCGGAGCGGTTCGCGCGGTTCAATCAGACGGACGCGTACGGTCGGTACCACCCGATCGTGTGGAGCCCGCGACTCGCGTACACGTTCCCGGGCTTCGACATCACCCCCCTCCTCGTCTTCCTGAGTCCGTACCACGAGGTCCAGGGGGTGCTGCCCCGTGGCTGAGCGCCGGGACCGGTGGCTGACTCGCGCCTGGTTCGCTTCGTGGGTCCTGCTCGGGGCCGTGATCATCGCAGCCTTCTTTATCGCCTCGTTCTTCACGGACTTCTCCGCGTTCCCGGTACGCGACTCCGGCGCCGTCCTCCTCCTTGTGCCCCTCCTGACGGGCTTCCTGCTCGGAATCCTGTTGACGGACGCGGAGATTGTCACCGCCGCCGCGGCGGGCGTCCTATCTGCCCTCGTCGCCGTCGGCCTCGTGGGCGTCTTCCTGTTCAGCCCTGTGCTCGCCGGGGTGGCCCAGCCGACGCAGGTGTTCGCCGCGTTCTCCATTTCCCGCATCGCGCTTTCCACGATCGTCCTCTTCCCGCTCGTCATCGTCGGCACCGTGGTCGGCCGCGGGATCGGGGACTTGTTCCTCCCCTCGCCCCGCGTAAAGGAGCAGCTCGACCAGCTGCGCGAGGAGACCCGTCGCTGGCACGAAGCGCTCGACCGGCTCGAGCGCCGCCAAGAACCGGGGAAGGAGCAGATCGTGCGCGAGGAGCGCGAGGGGAAGGATTAATCCGGCCCCGCCAAATCCGCGTTGCGGGCCCGTGGTCTAGCGGCTATGACGGTGCCCTTACAAGGCGCAGGTCGTCGGTTCGAATCCGACCGGGCCCATTCGGGGAGGTACCGCCAAAGGGTTAAGCCGCGTGTGGCGGATGCGGAGGTCTCCCGGCGGGAGGGTGCGCGGTGTCCGAGGCATTCCTGGACGCAATCAAGGCGGGTGACCTCGAGAAGGTGCTCGCGATGCTCGACGCGGACCCCGCGCTCGCGAACGCGCGCACCGCGAAGGGCGTGTCTGCCGCGGTCCTCGCGGTCTACTACGGACGTCGGGACATCGCGGACGCGATCCTCGCCCGCGGTCCGGAGCTCACGATCTTCGACGCCGCCACCGTGGGAGACCTCGCGCGTGTCAAGAACTTCGTTTCCGACGAGCCGTCGTTGGTGAACGCGTATTCCCGCGACGGATACACGCCGATCGGACTGGCAGCGTTCGCGGGACACGGGGAGATTGTGGAATTCCTGCTCGCGCAGGGGGCGGACGTCAACGCCGTCTCCCGGAACGAATTCCGGTACACGGCCCTCACGGGTGCCGTCTCGGGCGGGCACACGGAGATCGTAAGGGTCCTCGTCGCGAACGGGGCGAACGTGAACCACCGGTACGCCGGGGGGTTCACGCCCCTCATCGAGGCGGCGGCGAACGTGAACGCGGACATCGTCAAGGTGCTCCTCGACCACGGCGCCGACGTGAACGCAAAGACGGAGGACGGGAGGACGCCTCTGTCCGTGGCGATGGAGAAGGGCCAGGCGGAGATCGTCGGCCTCCTCCACGAGCGGGGGGCGCGAGCGTAGCTATTGGCGGTAGTCGTTCCACCGGAACCGGGCGTCCACGCGCAGGGCGGGGAGCGCCCCAAGGTCCGTGCCGTCGAGGAGGTGGAGGCGCGCGCGATCGAGGCGGACGACCTCGTCCTTCATGAGCGGCCCGAGCAGGTCCGCGTGAACGTCGTTCACGGGGGTCCCGCCGCACAGCTCGTTAAACGACGGAACGCACACGGCCTCCCGCGGCATCTTCGGATACCGCGCGTGCTTCCTCCGAAATGGGATTCGCATCCAGCACGGTTGTACGGTCTTCCCACCGAGCGCGTCCACGAAGACGACCGCGGGGTGGTTGTGGCCCATGAGCAGGACCTTCGCCTCCATCACGGCCTTCCCCGGCCACGCGTGCCCATGGACGAAGGCGATGTCGCGTAGCCGGAACCCCGACGCTCGGTGGATTGTGACGCCCTCGGGCACGTACGGCCGGATGAGGGCGTCGTGGTTGCCCGCCGCGATGTGGACTTCGTCCGCTACGTCGAGGACCTCTTGGAAGAAGATCGGGATGTCCCGCCGCTCGACAGGACTCACGCCGGGGATAAAGTGCTTCACGTCCCCGAGCAACACGAGGGTCTTCGC
>JACQPO010000127.1 GCA_016207545.1 Methanobacteriota archaeon
CCCTGCATCCGCGCGACCTCGTCCACGATGCGCGACGCGGACGACAGGTCGACGAGGATCGCCTCGTCCACGCGGTCCAAGGGGCCGTCGACGGGCACGAGGTTCCGCTCCACGATGCGTCCCGCGAGGTCTTGGAACACGTGCGCGACGTTGTCCCCGGACTTCGCGCTCGTGAGCCAACACGGCGCGGACCGCTCGAAGCCGCGCGCCAGCCCGGCGGCCCTCGCCTCCGCGTTCGGGCCGAGGTCGACCTTGTTCATCAGAATCTGCACGGGGATGTCCCCCGCGGTCTGGACCGCGGCGCCGACCCAGAGGTCCATGACCGGGACCGTCTGCTCGTCCGTCACGTCGCACACCGCCAGGATGCCCTGGGCCCCCTGTAGATACACGTCCCGCAGCGGGTCCATGAGGTTCGGCTCCCCCATCGTGTCCCACAACGTCATCGTCACGCGGACCTCCCGTGTGTCGAACAACACGTCCTCCGTCCGCTTGTACACGATTGCGCCGAGGGTCATCCGGTACTTCTGGTCAAACTCGTTCATCACGTACCGACGGACGAGGCTCGTCTTTCCAACGCCGGGTCCGCCGACGAGCACGACCTTGGCCTTCAGCTCCTCGGTCACAGGATATCTCCCGCGGTGCCAGCGTCCAGACACTTGAAACTGGCTCCGCGATTCTCGCGAGGGATAACGTCTTCGGATGACGGGAGCCGGGCCAGCGATTGCCATCGCATCGATCGGAGGGGGTGTGTGCACAAGGACCCCTGTGGCGTTCCGCGGCCAAATAAGCGCCGAGAACATGTTCTGATTTGGCGTCGCACGCCGTCGAGGGAACCGATAACGAGGGACGAACGTTGAAATAGCCGGCAAACCGGACTGCCTGGCCCATGGGCGCCCTCAAGGCGAAGGTCGTCCTCGTTGGGGGAGGGCGCAGTCGGGAAGACGTCGTTGGTCCGTCGCTTCGTCCTCGACCTGTTTTCGGACGATTACCTGATGACGATCGGGGCGAAGGTCATGAAGAAGGAGCTTACGCTCCGCGACGGCGGCACATTATTCCCGATCACGATGACAATCAGGGACATCCTCGGGCAGAAGGGATACGCGGGCGTCCAGGAGGCGGGCGTCAAGGGCGCGCAGGCCGTGCTCCTCGTGTACGACGTGACCCAGGACGACTCGTGGCGGGCGCTCGAGGAGTACTGGATCCCAATCGTGTGGCGGCTCGTCGGCAAAATCCCACTCGTGTTCGCGGGGAACAAGGTCGACCTCGCACCCGACAAGACGTACACGAAAGACGTGCTCGGCTACCTTGAGCAGAAGTACGAAGCCCGAGGCTTCCTGAGAAGCACGAAGACGGGCGAGAACGTGGAGGCGACGTTCGACCAGCTCGGCCGCGCCGTGCTCCGCTCCCTCGACGAACCCGTGACGCGCATCGCGCAGCCAACGCCGCCGGTGAAGGCACCGAGCCCGATCCTGGCGGTGACGGACAAGATCATGACGGACTTCTGCGCGGGGTTCGGCGGCCTGGAGACGGGAATGAACGTCGTCCGCCAGCAGTTCGAGAAGGCGGGGGTGGACGTGCGGACGCCGACGAAGGAGGGATTGCTCCGCGTCGTCGACCTGCTCTCGGAAATCGAGAAGAGCGTGAAGCCGCTGGACGTCGTGTCGTCGAACCGGCTCAAGCGGATTTCGTGGATGAAGGCGCTCCCCTAATCGGCCCGTGCCGAAACGCTCGATTTGGCGGTGGTCAACGAACGCTCGCCGCCTTCCGGATCGTTGCGCGCTCCTCGCGCAGAAACGGAGTGATGTGGCCATCCGGAATCTCGCGGTCCGCGACGTCGAGGAACGCTAGGGCGCTGTCGTGGTCGCCCGCTTGGTACGCGCGGTACGCGAGGGCGGTGATGAAATGAGACTTCTTCTTTGAGAGACGAGAATCGTGTGGTTCCACCGCCAGGAGATCCGGAAGTATCGCGAGCGCGCCGCGGTGGTCGCCTCGTTTCGACACGCGGTCAATCGACCGAACGAGGGCCTTGAACCGCTCCGCGGTCGAATCTCCGGCCACGAGGCGTCAACCGAGGGCGGACCTATGAGGTTGGCGGTTCGGACAAAGCGTACTTGGTCGGCGATCACACGCCGGAAATAAAGGTTGTACAACGATCCTCGATCCGCCGCGCGTCCGTTCGATTCGTGTTGGGCAATCGTCTAGTATTCTCACCGATGGTAGCACGGGCATGCAACGCACAACGATGGGCGCCTTCGTGGCCGTGTTGCTTGCGGCCTCCCTGCTGGCGACCCCCGCCGCCGCGCACGAACGCACGCTGACGATCGAAACAGAGGACGCTTCTCGGGTGGAAATCCGCTCGGAGAGCGCCGTGGCGAACGGGGAGATCGACTTCAAGTTCCGAGCGCGGCAGCCGGAGGACTCGAACCGGCCCCGCTTGGCGGTCGCCGCGGAACGAGAGACGGAGAACGGAACGATTGAGGAAGAACTCGAAGTCGAGTTCGCCGCCACGTTCCGCGAGGTGTTCGAGTTCGAGGACGCGAACGGCAACGGCGTCCAGGATGGAACGGAGCCGCGGCTGTCCACGATCCGGCTCGAGACGCTGACGTACGACCCGCTCGACGTCGCGGACCGCAGCGTCCAGGGCGAGACGGGCTTCCAGGTCACAATCCAGGGCACCCGCGAGGGATTCACGTTCCGCCTCGTGGCCACGGTCCTCCCGGCGGACGCGCACGTGAACGGCACGCTCGTGCCCGAACAGGCCGTCAAGGTCGACATCGTGCTCGAAGGCTACCCGTTCGAATCGCCGACGAGCCTCCTGGGTTTGGAAGTCGGGGCGGAGTCGACGATCGAGCAGGAGATGGAGTTCGAGGACGAGGACCGCTCCGTTGAGGTGAGCACGCAGCCGGGCACCGCGTTCTTCCGCTGGGAGCCGGAAGCAATCGTAGACGGGCAGAGCCGACCCGTGCACTCGCAGTGGCGAGCGGACGGACAGCGACTCGTCCTGTTCTATCCGCACGGAGACTCGATCGTGCACGACCCGCTCCTCGGGTTCGACCTCGGTTCGAACGCCTGGCCGACCGCGGCCGTCCTTGGCGGTGTCGGGATCGGCGCGGCAGCGATCGGAATCTTCGCGCTCCGTCGCCGTAAGACCGCCTAGACTCCCCCACAGACGCGGGCCGCACGCCGGCCTGCGTCCCCTTTTGCCAGGCATACCGGCCCTGATCCAGGCCCGATAGTTCCGAGACTCCTGAAGTTCGGGGCTGGCCCCAAGTGCTACCAAAGCGGTCTCGCCATCTCGCTCGGCGAGGGAAGCTATCGTGTGCCAAACCTCCAACATCGCGTCCTTTCCTAGCTTGCCAGGCTCCTTCTTCCACTCCCTGCTGGCCAAGTTCAACTGGTCGAACTTCTCGTAGCACGTCAAGACCGCCTCGGTGACTCCCGATGGAAGGAAAGTCAAGTCCGCCATTACTGCGTCGACCGCTTTGCGGTCGAGCAACAGCTCAGACGGGCCATGAGCGGCTCCGTCCGCTTCGAGGACGTTTTCGACCTTCTGCTATGAGGCTTGTCGCGACCGACATATTTGACGGCGAGATCCTCGGGCAGTCCTACTGCAAAGGACACTCGGTTCCCGCAGCCCCCACATTGCAGTTGAATCCAAATCTCATTTCGATGGGAGGAAAAACCCCAGCGGCTGGAGCCCTCTCCAGGCACGGCCAAAGGCTTCAGACACTTGGGGCAAAGAGGCGGTCTCACGGACACGGCGATGCTCCTACGTCCGCGAGTAGCCAAAAGCTTTTCCTTCGGGGCGAGTGTCAATGTCTAGCGCCCAGCGATGAACTGCGTCCCAGTCCCTTCCGATCCCGGCTTTCGAGTTCCAGAAAGAGTTTCTCTTTCCTGAAGCTCGAGAAGAGCAGAAGCTTTTGACCATCGGTCTACCCTACGTTAGAATTCTGCCGGCACGACCGGATCAGATCTCACCTCCATGAACCTTTCCTCCTTTCGAGGAGGGCCCTTCGCTTCGAACCTCCTTCGGTCCTCCTTCGGTCTTCCTTCGGTTCGAACGGCCCTGGATCGGCGGCACGCGGCGCGCCCGATACTGCCTCCGCGAGTCCCCTACGTGGCGCAATTCGCGGGTCCCGACCGTGCGCGTTCAAATAGAGGTAAAACAACGTACCAAACACCCTAGAGCCTGTTTCATAACCCTGTTGGGGGGCGTTTTCGCGGCAGGGAGAGGCGGATGCCCTCCATAGCAACAGGTTCCGATAGTACCCGGTTGCTGCATTCTGGGGGGTTATGAAACCGCTTCTAGTACATCGGCTGGCTCGGGTCGACGCGCTCGACCCATGCGTCGATGCCGCCGTCCAGGTTCTTCAGCTTCTGGAACCCGAGTTCGCGCAGGAACCGGAGCGCGGTCGCCGACCGCGGCCCCGACTTGCAGTGGAGCACAATCTCGTCCGCCGTACTGAGCTCGTTTACCTTGTACGGCAGCTGGCCGAGCGGAATCAGCCTCGCGCCCGGGATCCGGTTGATCTGGTACTCCATCGGCTCGCGGACGTCGATCACGACGACGGGTTCCCCGCGGTCCAGCTTCGCCTTCAGCTCCTCCGGCGCGATCGACCATTCCATCCCCACCTCTTGATCGTGGGGCGAGATCCCGCAGAACGCATCGTAGTCGATCAGCTCCTTGACCGTCGGGTTCGTACCGCACGCGGGGCAATCCGGGTTCTTCCGCAACTTGAGCTCCCGGAACTTCATCGTCATCGCGTCGAATAGCAGGAGGCGGCCGATGAGCGGCTCCCCCTTCCCGAGGATGACCTTGATCGCCTCCGTCGCCTGGATGGAGCCCACGATCCCCGGCAAAACGCCGAACACGCCGCCCTCCGCGCAGCTCGGCACGAGCCCCGGGGGCGGCGGCTCCGCGTACAGGCACCGGTAGCAGGGCCCCTTCTCCGCCCAGAACACGGACGCCTGGCCCTCCCAGCGGAAGATGGACCCGTATACGTTCGGCTTCCCGAGCAGGACGCACGCGTCGTTCACGAGGTACCGGGTCGGGAAATTGTCCGTGCCGTCGATCACGACGTCGTACTGCCTCAGGACGTCCATCGCGTTCTCCGATGTGAGTCGCGTCGCGTGGGTCTCCACCCGCACGTTCGGGTTCACGCCCTCGAGCCGCTCCTTCGCCGCCTGCAGCTTCGGCCGCCCGACGTCGGATTCCGCGAAGAGGACCTGCCGCTGGAGGTTCGAGTGCTCCACGACGTCGAAGTCCACAAGGCCGAGCCGCCCGACGCCCGCGGCGGCGAGGTAGAGGCTGACCGGGGCGCCGAGACCGCCCGTGCCGACCACGAGCACGGAAGCCTCCTTCAGTTTCCGCTGCCCCTCGATCCCCGCCTCGGGCAGGATGAGGTGGCGGCTGTACCGCTTGATCTCCTCCATCGTGAACGGCAGGTCCCCCGCCTGCCGCCGCGGCGGGGCAATCCGCGCGGCCTGCTGCTGGAGGAAGGAGCCGCCAGCGATGCTTGGGACGACCGACACACTCGCGCCCGCGGGCACCTCCGTCTCCTCCTTCTTCAGGTACCGGATGTCCTCGTCGTTCACGTACACGTTCACAAAGTTCCGCAGCCGTCCATCCTCCCCGTACAGGTGGCGCCGGAGGGCCCCGAAGCGCTGCACGAGCGCCTGTAGGACCTCCTCCACGCGCCCCGCGGGTAGCTCCACGACGTCGTGTCCGTCCGCGTATTGGCGGAGCGCGGTGGGGATGTACACTTTGACCGTGCCCATTGTCCATTCCTTCTGTGATAACGCCGTTATACGATTGTAAGCGCCACTTCCTTAAAAGCCCTTTGCTCCGCGTCCAGCAACCACCCCGTGAGCTCCGATGGCTCCCCCCTGGGGATCGCGAGGATTGCGTACACGTAGTACGGCCACGCGCGCTCGAGGTCGAATGCGGAGGGCTGGGCGGGGTGGTCCGGGTGGGAGTGGTAGAACCCGAGGTGGCGGATGTCCGCGCGGAATTCCCGGTCGACGTGGAGCACGTCCCGCGGGTCGATCGTGTACCGCACCTCCCGCATTTCCGGGTGCACGTTCCGCGCCCGTCGGCCCTGCGTGACGACCCGCCGCGTCCCGTCCTCGCGGCCGATCAGGAAGCCGCAACACTCCTCCGGGTACGTCTCCCGCGCGTGGGCGCGGATGTCCTCGAGGATGGAACGGGGGAGCACGAGGTCCATCTCACCCCTCCCAATACGCTTCGCCGAGGTACTTGTCGCCGCCGTCCGGGAAGATCGTGACGACGACGCCGCGCTCGATCGCGCGGGCGACCTTGAGGCTCACCGCCAACGCCGCCCCGGAGGACGTGCCGACGAGCAGGCCTTCTTCCCGCGCCAGGCGTCGCACGTAAGCTTGCGCTTCCTCCGTGCTCACGGTCCATTGCTCGTCGGGGAACGACGAATCGTAGATTCCGGGCACGAGCGCACTCTCCATGTGCTTCAGCCCTTCCATCCCGTGGAACGGGCCATCCGGCTGGAACGCGATGATCCGCACGTTCGGATTCCGCTCCCGCAGCGCACGGCCCGCGCCCATGAGGGTTCCGCTCGTTCCGACCCCCGCGACGAAGTGCGTCACGCGTCCGTGGGACTGCCGCCAAATCTCCGGCCCCGTCGTCTCGTAGTGCGCGCGCACGTTGTCCGGGTTGTTGTACTGGTCCGCGTACCAATATGTGTCCGGGTCTGCGGCTGCCAGGCGCTTCGCCTCCCGTTGCGCCCCGTCCGTCCCGTCGAGGGGGGTCGTGTACACGATTCGGACCCCGTACGCGCGGAGGATCCGCTTCCGCTCCTCGCTCGCGTTCTTCGGCAGGCACACGGTCACGGGATGGCCGAGCGTGGCGCCGATCATCCCGAGCCCGATCCCCGTGTTGCCCGACGTCGCGTCGAGGATCGTCATCCCGGGACGCAGGGCGCCGGACTTCAGGGCGCCCAGGACCATGCCCTTCGCCGCGCGGTCCTTCACGCTCCCGCCCGGGTTGAACCATTCCGCCTTCGCGTAAAGCTCGACATGGGGCACCTCGCGCCCGATCCGCGCGAGCTTCACGAGCGGCGTGTTCCCGATGAGGGAGAGCACGTCCCGGGCGTCGACGGGCTCCATGGACGACCTCGTCCGGACCGCCTAGGCGAACAGCTCCTTCACCTTGTGGAGCGCCGCCACGAGGCGGTCCACGTCCTCCATCGTGTTGTACACGTAGAACGAGGCGCGCGACGTCGCGGGGACGTTCAACCGCTCCATGAGCGGCTGCGCGCAGTGGTGGCCCGACCGAATCGCAATGCCCTCGACGTCGAGCACGGAGGCCACGTCGTGCGCGTGGACGTCCCCGAGGATGAAGCTAATCACGCCGCCGCGGACCGACAAGTCCCTAGGCCCGAAGATCCTGAGGCCGTCGACCCCCTGGAGCTCCTCGAGCGCGTAGTCGGTGAGCTCGACCTCGTGTCGGCGGACGGTTTGCATGCCGATCCCGTTCAGGTAGTCCACGGCGGCACCGAGGCCGATTGCGCCCTCGATGTTCATCGTACCCGCCTCGAATTTGAACGGGATGTCGTTCCACTTCGCCCAACCCTTGTGGACCTCGCGAATCATCTCACCGCCGCCAAGGAACGGTTCCATCTTCTCGAGAACGTCCTCCTTCCCGTACAGGACGCCGCTGCCCGTCGGCCCGAGCATCTTGTGGCCGGAGACCGTGTAGAAGTCGCAGTCCATCGCCTCCACGTCCACAGGGAGATGGGGAGCGCCTTGGGCGCCGTCGACGACGCACAGCGCCCCGACCTCGTGGGCGCGCTTGGCAATCTCCTTCACAGGGTTGATCGTCCCCAGGACGTTCGACACGTGCGCCACGGTCACGATTTTCGTC
>JACQPO010000122.1 GCA_016207545.1 Methanobacteriota archaeon
CGTACTGGTACACGTACGTCTACCCCGGCCTGTTCATCTTCCTCTTTGTCCTAGGCTGGAACCTGCTGGGTGATGCGTTCCGCGACATCCTGGACCCGAGGGTGCGGCGGTGACATGACCGACCCCGTCCTTGTCGTCCACGGCCTCAAGGTGGACTTCGACACGTACGACGGCATCGTCAAGGCCCTCGACGGAATCGACGTGGACGTGGGCCGGGGGGAAACCGTTGGCCTCGTCGGAGAGACCGGGTGCGGGAAGTCCGTCACCGTGAACAGCCTCGTGAAGCTCATCCCGATTCCGCCTGGGAGGATCGCGTCAGGACGGGCCCTCCTCCATTGGCCCATCCGGTGTCCGGATTGCCGCGGCAAGGGGTGCGCGCGGTGTCAAGGCACCGGCACGCTCGACGTGTGCGACGCGTGCCGCGGGGACCGGAAGTGTGCGCGGTGCCGAGGGTTCGGAAAGTACCGGGACGGCAAGGCGTGTCGCACGTGCGAGGCCACGGGCCGATGCACCTCCTGCGAGGGGAGCGGGAAGCGATACGTCGACCTGCTCCAGTTGTCCCCGAAGGAGCTGCAGCAGGTCCGCGGCAGTGCAATGTCGTTCATCTTCCAGGAGCCGATGAGCGCCCTGAACCCCGTGATTCCCATCGCGGAACAGATCTCGGAGACGTTCTACTACCACCAGCGGGAGAGCCTCGTCCAGTCGACCCTCGCGGCCCTGGACCAGGAGATTGCGCGGATTCGGGGGTCGGAGCGGGGTTCGTGGCGGCTACCAATCCTTCGTTTCTACCGCCAGCTGTACCGCCGCATGGGGGAGAAGCCCAACTCCCGGTTCTTCCAGTTCCTTCGCCGCGTGCCTCTGATGCGGCGCTACCACCGATGGATCGCGAGGGAAATGCGCGCCCGATCGCTCGAGGCGCTGAAGAAGGTCCGAATCCCGAGTCCCGAGAACGTGCTCGACGCCTACCCGTACGAGCTCAGCGGCGGCATGATGCAGCGCGTCGTGATCGCAATCGCCCTTGCGGGGAATCCGAAGGTCCTCATCGCCGACGAGCCCACGACCGCGCTCGACGTGACGATTCAGTCCCAGATTCTGCGACTCATGCAGGACCTGAAGCAGGATATCCAGACCGCGATCGTCTTCATCACCCACGACCTCGCGATCATCGCCCAGGTCTGCGACCGGGTCAGCGTGATGTACGCGGGCACGATCGCGGAGACCGCGGACGCCCGGAGCGTCTTCCAGGCGCCGCTCCACCCGTACACCCGCGGCCTCATCGGGGCGATTCCCCGGCCGCATCGGGACGCCCCGCGGCTGCCGGAGATCAAGGGGAGCGTCCCGAACCTGATTACGCCGCCGGGCGGTTGCCGGTTCCACCCGCGGTGCAAGTTCGCGAAGCCGGCGGTGTGCGGGTCCGAGAAGCCGCTCCTCGTGGAGGCGCTGCCCGGGCATCGGGTCGCGTGCCACATGTACAACCACAACGGGCACTTGTGGACGGAAGCGGAGAAGAAGCCCCAGGTGGAGGTGGTCGCGTGACGTCCGCGGAGCCGGCGTCCTCGGAACACATCTTCAAGGTCGAGAACCTCAAGGTCCACTTCCCGATTCTGGGCGGAGTCCTCCGCCGGCCCGTGGGATGGGTCCACGCGGTCGACGGGGTGTCGTTCGCGATCCGGCGGGGGGAAACCCTCGGGGTCGTGGGTGAATCCGGGTGCGGGAAGACGACGACGGGCCGCGCGCTCCTGCGGCTCGTGCGGGTGACGGGCGGCTCGATCACGTACTTCGCCCCGGCGGAAGACGGGAAAGCGTCGTCGCCCGTGGACCTGGCGAAACTGAAGGCGCGCGACGTGCGGCACCTCCGCCGGCGGATCCAGATCATCTTCCAGGACCCGTCGTCGTCCCTCGACCCCCGCCAGCTCGTGAAGAGCATCGTGGGAGAGCCGATTCGAATCCACGGGATGACCGCGCTCAAGTGCGTCCAGTGCGGGGCGCTCGTCCCGATCCACCTGGAAGCGCCCGGGGCAACGTGCAACGCCTGCGGCGGGACGACGAAGCCGGTGCCGCTCCACGGGGCGGACCTGGAGGCGCGGATCATCGAGCTCCTCGAGCGGGTCGGCCTCAACCCGGAGCACATGTTCCGATTCCCGCACGAGTTCAGCGGCGGACAGAAGCAGCGCATCGCGATCACCCGCGCGCTCGCCCTGAAACCCGCGTTCCTCGTGCTCGACGAGCCCACGTCGTCCCTCGACGTGTCCGTCCAGGCCCAGATCCTGAACTTGCTGAAGGACCTGCAGCGGGACTACGGGCTCACGTACATGTTCATCACGCACAACCTGTCCGTCGTGCGCCACATGGCGGACCGGATTGCCGTGATGTACCTCGGCCGGTTCATCGAGGTCGCGGACAAGCGGAAGCTGTTCGACCGACCGCTCCATCCGTACACGAAGGGGCTCCTCGAGTCGATCCCGATCCCCGATCCCGCGCGGCGGCGGGAGTTGGCGCTCATGAAGGGCGAGGTGCCGACCCCCGTGAACCCGCCCCTCGGTTGCCGGTTCCACCCGCGGTGCCCCGTCGCGCTGCCCCACTGCGGATGGGAGGCGCGGGACCTTCAGCGGTCCCTCGAGGACGCCGTCCGCGACTCCCCCGAGTCCCCGCTGGCCCAGGGCGTCCGGGACATGGAGTCCGACGGCGTCCGGTTGCGGGTTCGGCTCAAGGGCGATTCGGAGGCCGCCGCGACGGCCCTCCGCGCGTTCCTCGACGACGGCGCCGCGAAGGGTCTGCCCATGTATCAGGCCGTCGAGGGGATGGATCGGGAGGGCGACGCAGTCGTCGTCCGGTTCCTCAATGCGAAGGAGCCGCAACTGAAGGAAGTGGAACCGGACCATGCGGTCGCGTGCTACCTCTACTGACCGGCCCCCGGACTGGCGGACGTGGATCCTGCGGGACCTCGCGCGCTATTGGTTCGCGATCGGCGTCCTCGCGGCCCTCGTGTTGGGGGTCGGCGAACTCGCCCGGATTGGCACGCCCCTCAATGGCGCGGAGGTGGGCGCCCTCCTGTTGCTTTCGATCGCGGTCGTGGTCGCAGGGGTCGCTGGATACGCGCTTCTCTGGAGGCGGGACGGCGCGTTCGCCCAGAGCCTCCGGCGCGGCGGCCGATCCTTGACGGTCTCCCTGCGCCGGCTTCTACGGCGTCCCCCCGTCGTCGCCCCTTCGACGGCGTCGCCACCGCAGGACGACGATCGCGAGCGCGCTGACGGCGGCGATCACGAGGAGCACGAGGGCGGTGGGAAAGCCCTGTGACGTCGGCGGCGGGGCGCCCGTGCCGGGCACGGGGATTCCCGCAACGCTGACTTGGAATCCATCGCCTACCGCCTCCGTCCAGGCGACGTCCACGCGGTTCACGCCCTCGTAGAGGGGATTCGCGACCCTCGCCCATCGGGCGCTGGGGAACGTCGCGGTGCCGCTCGTTGGGATCGTCTTGGTGGATCCCCACGTGCCGTTGAACGTCCGGTACCGGATCGCGGCGTCGCGCTCGTCCCAGAACACGAAGGCGCGGTCTTGGCCGTCGAGCGCGACGGCGGGGTGTCCGCCGGAGGCCGTGAAGGAGGCGAGCGGGACGGAGGGTCCCCAGCCCGCGGCCGTGCGGACGCGGGCGACGACGGCCCACGTGCCGTCCGGGTCGACCTCCGCCCAGGCGGCGACCACGTCGCCTTGCGCCGTCACCGCCAGGCTGGGGTCCAAGGCGCGATTTCCGTCCCCGGACAAGGTCACGACCGGCGCCCATCGCGTCTCGTTTCGAACCGTGTACACGACGAACCAGCGGGTCCCCGTGAACAGGAACCAGGCGACGTGCGGTTCGCCCTGCGGTCCGATCGCGAGGGCCGGGTTGTTCGCATCCCGAAGTCCCGTGGACACGGTTTCCGTCGAACCCCAGGTCCCGTCCGGCGCGCGGACGCGGTAGTATACTTGATACGTGGACCCGTCGAACCCGTACCAGGCGACGTGGAGCCGGTCCCCCGGATCGACGGCGCCGGACGGGAAGCCGGAGTAGCCCGGCGTGAACGACACCTGAGTCCGGGGACTCCATGCGCCGCGCCAGAACGCGTGGAACACCTGCAGGTCCGTGCCCACGAGTTCCGTCCAAAAGAGGTGGACGCGGTCCGTGAGATCGACCGCGAGCGAGGCCCGGCTCATCGCCGCGGTCGCGTCCGGCACCCGGGGCAGGGCGGCCCACGTCGCGCCGTTGTTCGCGGATTGGAAGACGCGGACGGCGACCCCGAGGTCCGGGTCCGCCGCGAGAATCGCGACATACATCCGCCCGAGGGAATCGCGCCCGATCTTCCGCTGTCCGTTCCATGCGGTCGCGTTCTCCAGGACATCGCCGGGGACAGGGGCCCCTCCCACGGGCGGCAGCGCCGCGAGCGCCACGGCGAGGGCTACGAGGACCGCCATCCCCGCGGCGGGGATTCGGGGCACCACGGACCACTCGATGCCGCGGACCGATAAGAAGGCCATGGTCTCCCGGCCCCCGTCGCGGCGTCCACCGGAACCGTTACAAGGACTTATATATAAGCGTCCTGGTAGTTCCACCCCGGGAGCGAGGTGGATTGTACGCAAGAGGTCGAGGCCCTTACTCGATGTCCTGAATGCAAGGGGGAGCACCTTGTTCGCGATTACGAGCGCGCGGAGATCGTCTGCAACGACTGCGGCCTCGTCCTGGACGAATACCTGATCGACGAGGGCCCGGAGTGGCGGGCGTTCGACAGCGAGCAGCGGGAGTCCCGGGAACGCGCGGGCCCTCCGAGCACGATCATGAGCCACGACAAGGGACTCAGCACGTCGATCGGGTGGCGGAACAAGGACGCGTACGGGCGGCAGATCCCGCACAAGTCCCGCGCCCAGATCTACCGGCTGCGGAAGTGGCAACATCGGATTCGCACGAGCAAGAGCGGGGAGCGGAGCCTCGCCCAGGGCCTCACGGAGATCAACACGATGGCGTCGAAGATGAGCCTGCCCCGCCACGTCCGCGAGTCCGCCGCGGTCCTCTACCGCAAGGCGGCGCTGAAGAGCCTCGTCCGCGGGCGGAGCATCGACGAGGTCGTCGCCGCGACCTTGTACGCGGCGTGCCGGGAGTGTGGCGTGCCGCGCACGCTCGACGAGATCGCCCAGGCGAGCGCGATCGACCGCAAGAGCATCGGGCGCACGTACCGCACCCTCGTCCGCGAGGTGGGCCTCAAGCTGCTGCCGCAGAACCCGCGCGACTACATCCCGCGGTTCTGCAACCGCCTCGGACTGGACATGGAGGTCCAGCGGAAGGCGAAGGAGATCTTGGACCTCGTGGAGCGGGAGGAGCTCGCGTCCGGCGTCGCGCCGAGCGGCGTCGCCGCCGCGACGATCTACATCGCCGCCACGCTGTGCAACCGGCCCGTGACCCAGAAGGAGGTCGCGGAGGTCGCGGGCGTGACAGAGGTCACGATCCGGAACCGCTACAAGCGCATCGCCGAGGCCATGGGCTTGACCAAGTAGCCCGCACGCCCGCATGATGTGTGATTGAACCGCCGTCCTCGCAGGGCCCGCGCGCTCCATCCGGTCCACTGGAGGTCATCGTTGTGACGAGTGGGAGGCGTTCGCGGCCGGAGCACTCCGCCAAAGTCACCAGCGAACTACAGGCCGTCCCGGCGACGCATCACGTGCCCTGTCGCGAAGGCCTGTGGCCCGGAATGAGGTCGTGGCGGCGTGGGTACCACGGATGCCTCGATTGGGACCGCACCAAAGCGATGGGCCTCACGGATCCGTCCCTTCTTCTTGCGGGGCGACGGGTGATGTATCAACTCGCCCCTCCGAGGGACTCGACTCCGCTCGGCTCCTCCCATGCGCCTTCCCTCGCGGGAAGCTCGTAGAGGGGAATCACAACGTCCTTGCGGAGGGCACCGGGCTGGATCCGAACAGCCCTTGCCAAGGCCTCGTCCGAGGCCAAGGCGGATTTCAGGATGTTCAGGCCCGCGTTGTGCTGACGATTCATCTCCCAGTCGCACACGAGGCACACGAAGTCCTGGCCTACCCTGTCTCGGCGCCGCGCGCCACACGCTGGGCAGGTCTTCGAAGTCCATGCTGGATTGACCTTGATGACGGGGACGCCGACGGCCACAGCCTTGTAGGCGATCTGGCGATGGAGT
Source organism: Methanobacteriota archaeon (assembly GCA_016207545.1). Classification (GTDB taxonomy): domain Archaea; phylum Thermoplasmatota; class Thermoplasmata; order RBG-16-68-12; family EA-27; genus EA-27. Next base: position 6,174 of record JACQPO010000122.1, read on the forward strand.
TCCCGCCGGGGTCACGACGAAAGTCGCCGCCTCATTCTGCGGTTCCATCCGGCGCCTTTCGGAATCCGGAGCTCCTCGAGGACAATAGCTGCACGTCGGTTCTCGGCGACCGCGACGAGCTGGCTGCTCGCAACGTGGAGCCGCTGCCGGATCCGATTACGCTCTCGACAACCTTCGCGGCTGAGTAGGCGCCTTCTCACACGCCGGTCGTGAGCCTTTTTCGAGGCCAGGTGGCGGCGCCGGCGGAAATGCGTCGCCTGCACGAGTGGCACCTCTGGGAGGTGAACGGTCACCAGGACCGCCGTCCCATTCCCAACCACCACGCCGTCGAGGGAGGCCTCGTTTGTGTCGAGGGCAATTGCCGCTTCCGGCTCGTACGCCTCGGGCGCGAGCTTTCGGACCGATATGATGATCCGGTCAGGCAAGACAATGAGAGAGCCGAGACGCCAGGAGTGATCCGAAAGGAACCGTCGATGCCACTCAGACAAGGGCAATTGAAGCTGCACCTTCGTGGTCCGGCGAATTGGAATCCGGATTTGCCCCGTTTCTCGATCGAGGCGGTAGGATTGGTTCTCCGCCTTGAGGAGTAACCGCCGGAGGTACGGAACTTTCGCCTTCTCACTACGACCAACCCGCCTCCGGTAAGGCTTCAGGATGGCCAGCGCGACTTCGAACGCGCTCGGGATGTACTGCTTGTAGACGTCATGTTCCTGCGACATGGTGCGGTACGCTGCAGCGCTCAATCGGAAGCGGGAGCGGATGTCCTCCTTCAAGGCAATCCGAATCGACCGATTCACGATAAGCCGAAACTCGCTCAGGAGTCGCAACAGGCTCTCGGGAAGTTGGTCTGTCGGGAACACCAAGCTTCGAACAATCCGTTGGCGCATCCAGGTCCAAATCATGGGCGGAAGGGGGTCATTAAGGTGAGGGCCACCACGCGAAAAGTGACGGTGCGAAGTCACGGGAACCTTTAAGGGCTCCCCTTCGTTCGGACGCGCCTCAACGGGACGTGCGTCATGGAAGGGAAGCTCGTGAAAGGGGACATCGCCTACATCGAGTACGACGTGTGGGTCGTGGGACCGGGGCAGGCGAAGACCCTCCACGACACGACCCACGCGGACGTCGCGAAGGAGGCGGAGAAGTACGACGAGAAGCGCGCGTACGTGCCCGTCCCCGTGGTCGTCGGCCGAGACCGCGTGCCGAAGGGGCTCGACGAGGCGCTCCTCGGGGCGGCCGTCGGCGAGACGAAGGAACTCACGATCCCGCCCGAGAAGGGTGCCGGGGAGCGGGACCCGCGGCTCGTCCGCCTGTACCCGATCCGCGAGTTCGTGCGGAAGGAGATCGACCCCGCGCCGGGCTTGGAAGTCACAATCGACGGGCGGAGGGGGACGATCATGGCGGTGACCGCGGGCCGCGTGCGCGTGGACTTCAACAACCCGTTGGCAGGGCGGACCCTCCAGTACAAGGTCACGGTCGCGAAGCGCGCGGAGACGGAGGAGGAGCGGATCCGCAGCATCCTCGAGATGGATTACGGGTTGTCGGACCACTTCCGCATCTTCGTGAAGGAGGACGAGGCGGACGTGTTCCTCCCGGACGTGTGCAAGACGGACGAGCGATGGTTCGTCGCGAAGTTCCGGGTCGTCGCGGACCTGCGCGAGTTTGCCGGCGTGTCGAAGGTCCGGTTCGTCGAGGAGTACGAGAAGAAGGAGGAGAAGAAGCCGGAGGAAAGGCCCGCGGAGGCGAAGGAGGCGGAGACGCCCGTGGAAGCGGCCCCGGAGGCCCCGGCGAAGGCGACGAAACCCGCGGGACCGAGGAGGCGGCGGAAGGCCGCGAAGAAGGCCGCGGAGCCGGAGCGCGCGGAAGAGGAGTTCCCGCCGGAAGGGCGGGAAAAGCAGCCCGAGGAATTGTAGGCTCGACGCGCGCCCGCACGGTCGCGCCGCCCGGCGGTAGGTTCATGCAAGGCCCCTCCTGTCGTCCCGCGAGGACGGGTGGCCTAGATTGGATAGGGCAGCGGCCTCCTAAGCCGCAAGTCCCGGGTTCGAATCCCGGCCCGTCCGTTCCCCCTGCGACCAGCCAGAGGTCACGACGCCTTTCCTGCCTTCAGAAGTTCTTCGGCGACCGTCCGCACGTCGGATTGCCGATGCACGATCCGGTCGATGGCCTTGCCGAGGTTCGCCTGGGATGCCGGCCGCGCGGTCAGGCGTTGGAGGGCGGCCTCCGCGAGGGCGCCGCGAAGTTCCGTTTCGGCCCGCGCGCGTTCCCGCGCCGCCAATTCCCCGGAGGCGGTCAGGTGCTTCCAGTGCTTCTCGAGTTCGTCCGCGACGTCCGTGACGCCCGTCCCCTCCGACGCGACGGTCCGGAGCACGGGCGGCCGCCATCCCTTGCTGTGCTCCGGGATGACGAGTTCCAGGTTGCTCACCATCGCGTCCGCGCCGTCCAAGTCCGCCTTGTTCACGACGTATAAGTCCCCGATCTCGAGGATGCCTGCCTTCAGGATTTGCACCTCGTCCCCGCTCGCGGGCATCTCGACGACGACGGTCGTGTGCGCCCGCTTCGCGATTTCCACCTCGCTCTGGCCTGCACCGACGGTCTCGACCATGACGAGGTCCATGCCGAGCGCCTCGAGCACCTTGACGGCGTCGAACGTCGCGAGCGCGAGGCCGCCGGGATGGCCCCGCGTCGCCATGCTGCGGATGAACACGTTCGGGTCGCGGGACGCGTCCGTCATCCGCACCCGGTCCCCGAGGATCGCGCCGCCCGTGAACGGGCTCGTGGGGTCCACGGCGATGACCCCGACTTTGCGGCCGCGCGCGCGGAACGCCTTGATGAGCCGGCTGATGAGCGTGCTCTTCCCCGCGCCCGGAGGGCCCGTGAAGCCGACGAGGTGCGCCTTTCCCGAATGGCGGTAGATTGCGCGGAGCGCGTTGCGGGCCTCCGGTTCGTCGTCCTCAATCATGGAGATGAGCCGCGCGGCGGCCCGCTTGTCCCCCTCGAGGACGCGCGCGACGAGCGATGTCATTTCGCCCGCCCGCTGGCGGCCGTCTCGAAGAACGCGACGATGTCCTGGAGGGACGTGCCGGGCCCGAACACGCCCTTCAGGCCGGCCCTCTTCAGCTTCGGCACGTCCTCCGGCGGGATGATCCCGCCGCCCGCAACGGGGATGTCCGACGCTCCCTTCTTCTTTAGGAGCTGCACGACGCGCGGGAACAGCGTCATGTGCGCGCCGCTCAGGCAGCTGAGCCCGATCGCGTCCACGTCCTCCTCGATCGCCGCCGCCGCGATGTCCTCCGGGGACTGCCGCAGACCCGTGTAGATGACCTCCATCCCCGCGTCCCGCAGCGCGCGGGCGATCACCTTCGCCCCGCGGTCGTGCCCGTCGAGCCCGGGCTTCGCGATGAGCACGCGGATTTTCTTCGCCACGCGTCACCTCAGTACAGCAACGGCTCCTCCCAGGTGCCGAACACCTCGCGGAGGGCGCCGCAGATCTCGCCCAACGTGGCCTCCGCGCGGATCGCATCGAGGATGAACGGCATGAGGTTCTCGTGCCCCTCCGCCGCCTTCCGTAGCGCGTCGAGGGACGTCGCCCACCTCTTCGCGTCCCGCCCCCTCCGGATTGAGCGGAGCCGCGCGAGCTGGCGCCGGAACGAGGCCTTCGTCACGTGGAGTCGCTCGACGGGCGTCTCCTCGTCCTCCGCGTACTCGTTCACGCCGACGATGGTGCGCTCCCCGTCCTCGACTTCCTTCTGGTACCGGTACGCGGAGTTCGCGATTTCCTGCTGGAAGAATCCCTTGCGGATCGCGGGGATTACACCGCCGAGCTGCTCGATCCGGTCGAAATACTTGTACGCCCCGTCCTCCATGTAATCCGTGAGCCACTCGACGAAGTAGGAGCCTCCGAGCGGGTCGATCGTGTTCGCGACCCCGCTTTCGTGCGCGAGGATCTGCTGCGTGCGGAGCGCGATCCGCGCGGCCTCCTCGTTCGGGACCTGGTACGCCTCGTCGTACGCGTTCGTGTGCAAGGACTGCGTGCCGCCGAGCACGGCGGCGAGCGCCTGCACGGTCGTGCGGACGATGTTGTTCAACGGCTGCTGTTTCGTGAGGGAGACGCCCGCGGTCTGCGTGTGGAACCGGAGCCACCAGGAGCGCGGGTTCTTCGCCCCGAACCGCTCCCGCATCTCCCGCGCCCAGACCCGTCGCGCGGCGCGGTACTTCGCGACCTCCTCGAACAGGTCGTTGTGGGAGTTGAAGAAGAACGAGAGGCGGGGCGCGAACTCGTCGATCGGCAGGCCGCGCTCGAGTCCCCACCGGACGTACTCGAACCCGTTCGCGAGGGTGAACGCGAGCTCCTGCACGGCGGTCGCGCCCGCCTCGCGGATGTGGTAGCCCGAGATGGAGATCGTGTTCCACTGGGGCACCCGCTTCGCGCCGAACTCGAACGTGTCGACCACGAGGCGCATCGACGGCTCCGGCGGGAAGATCCACTCCTTCTGCGCCTGGTACTCCTTCAGGATGTCGTTCTGGATCGTGCCGCGCAGCTTCGTCCACGGCACGCCCCGCCGCTCCGTCATGATGAGGTACTTGCCCCAGACCACCGCGGCGGGCGAGTTGATCGTCATGCTCGTGCTGATCGAGCCGATGTCGATCCCGCCAAACAGGATGTCCATGTCGCGGACGGACGACACCGCCACGCCGCACGTGCCGAACTCCCCTTCCGCCTCCGGGTCGTCCGTGTCGTACCCGTACAGGGTCGGCATGTCGAACGCGACGCTGAGCCCCGTCTCCCCGTGGGCGATGAGGTACTTGAACCGCTTGTTCGTGTCCTCCGCGCTCCCGTACCCGGCGAACATCCGCATCGTCCACGGCCGGCCGCGGTACATCGTCGGGTGGATCCCGCGGGTGAACGGGAACTCGCCCGGCATCCCGAGGTCGCGGGCGGGGTCGAACGCGGGCAGGTCGAGCGGCGTGTAGACGCGATCGATCGGGATGAACGACGTGGTCGCGAAGACCTTCTTCCGCTCGGGAAGGGACTGGAGGGAATCCTTGAGGGTCTTCCGCTCCCACTCCTTCTTTCGTTCCTTCAAAACCTTGAGGGCGTCCTCGCCACCCATGCGATTCGGCGTTGTATAGTCCGGGACCTTATTTAAGTTGCCACCTGGCTCTCGCTCGCTTCGCTCTTTGGCACGAACCGCGACCGCACGGTCATCTCCGCGAGCTTCGTGAACGCGACCTCGACGTTCTCGCCCGTCTTCGCGCTCGTCATCAGGAACGGGGCCCCGTGCACCTCGCACAACGCGAGGATGTCGTCCTCCTCCACGCGGGCGTACTCCGCCATGTCCTTCTTGTTCGCGAGCACGATCACGGGCGCCTTCCCGACCGTCGAGTGGATGCCCTCGATCCAGTCCTGCAGCGCGTCGAGGGTCTCCGGCCGGGTCATGTCGCACACCGCGAGGACGCCCCGCGCCCGCGAGAAGTACGCTTCCTTGTAGAGGGACATGAAGTCCCGCCGGCCCATGATGTCCCACACGAGCAGGTGGAGCGTGTACTGGGTCCCGTCGAACGGGCCGACCTGGACGATCTTCTTGCTCACCATCGTCCCGACCGTCCGGATGTATTTCTCGTCGAACTGGGACATCACGAACCGCCGGATCAGGGAGGTCTTTCCCACCCCTTCCTCCCCGACGAGGCAGATTTTCATCTTCACGTTCTTCGTGGGGGTTTCGGGCGTAGCCAACCTCGCCCGCAACAGCCAAGGTGGGCCACTTGAATGTTTGTATCTGGTTTCCGATTGTGCGGCTAATCCCTTGGAGGCAAGGATGCGGTCAGGGAGCGAAATGCAGGATGTCCGTGATGTTCCCCACGCGCTCCGGGCGGGGCCGGAGGACGGGTCGCACCGCGAGCCCCGGCTTCGCCCGTTCGGGGGCGGTCGCGAGCCGGTGCACGAGGCCGCCGCGGATTCCCTTCCACCGCAGGATTGCCCAGACTTGCGGCGCCGGCAGCGGAGTCCCTTTCGCATCCACGTGGACGACGGTCACGGTCTCGACCGTGGCGGGCCCGTCGACGGCCGACCAGTCCGCGAGGGGGCCGAAGCAGTCCTCACAGTACATGCGCGGCGGCAGGTAGCGGATGTCGCACGAGGGGCATCGCGCCGCGAGGAGCTTCCCCGTGTCCCGCAGAGCCGTGAAGAACCGCTCCCCCGCGACGCCGCTCGTGTACCGGTAGTCCGCCTCCATGTCGCCCTTCCACGCGCGGAACCGGTCGGGCTTCGTCGTGCGTTCGAGGAAGGTCATCCCTCGCCCCCCTTGAGCGGCCGCCAGTACCGGATGTCGAGCACGGAGCCTTCCCGCTCCGCGGGCGGCTTCCACACGGCCTTCACGCGCATCCCGATGCGGATCGTCTCCGGCGTGACCTCGCCGACGTAGTGCATGAGCCCCATCTTGGGCGACGCGCCGTCGACGCTCATCACCCCCACATACACGGGCTCCTCGATGCGACGCGCGTCGAGGTCGATGTAGGAGATGCTGTACGTCTCGATCGTGCCCGTGTCCTTCAC
>JACQPO010000132.1 GCA_016207545.1 Methanobacteriota archaeon
AGATAGTTGGGTTCGGGGGTGCGCACACAAATTCCTCGTGAACGCTAACCTCTAGCGTTGCCTGGTTGAAGTACTCATTTCAAGCTCCCCTCCCCGAGTTCCTCCGTCAGGCTCTCGAAACGAGCCTGGGACGGGATCCCCCCTTGGCGAAGAGCACGGGCAAGGTACGCAGGCGCATCGACCGTCGGAACTGGACGAAGTACAACCGCTGGCAGAGCGAGGAGGTCCGCCTCGCCTGCTTGTTCCTGAAGACGCTCGCGGAGTCCTCGACGATCCACGACTGGGAGCGGCGCAGGGGGCGCCCGCGGATCCCGCGCCGGGAGCTCGTCCTGTGCCTCCTCGTCCGGTCGTACTTCCACCTGAGCTTCCGGCGCACCGTCGGCCTCCTCAAGCTCCTCCAGCCGACCCTCGGGCTCGCCCGGGTCTCCCACTTCAACACCTTGCAGAAGTACAACCGCGGCGACGGGATCACGCGGACCCTCGAGGACCTCCTCGCGGAGGCGGCACATCGCTTCTCGGCGGTCGAAAAGACCCTCGCGGTCGAAGCGACGGGGCTCGTGCTGTTCGGCTCCGGCGCGTGGCGGGCGAACCACGATCCCGAGGCGCGGAGGGATTTCGCGAAGGTCCACGTCCTCTCCGGGACGGCGACGACCGCGACCCTTACGGGCACCCCGGGCGCCGCCGGTTGGTTTACGTCCGCGGTCGCGGTCACGCTTACCGCCATCGATGCGACGAGCGGGGTCTCTATGACGGTGTATGCGATCGACGGCGGCCAGGCCCAGCCGTACGCGGGACCCTTCCTCATTTCAGGGGATGGCACCCACTCGTTGATCTTCTCCTCCATCGACGCCGCGGGGAACCCCGAGCTGACGCAGGAAATCTTCCTCCAAATCGACACGACCCCGCCCGCGACGACGATCGACATCAGCGGCACCGCGGGCACGAACGGCTGGTGGCGGTCCGCGGTCTCCGTCACCCTCACCGCGACGGACGCGGAGAGCGGCGTGGCCATGATCCACTACCGCCTCGACAGCGGGCAGCTGACGGATTACGCGGCCCCGTTCAACGTGCTGCTCGACGGCGTCCACACCCTCGAGGTGTTCGCGGAGGACAACGCCGGCAACCTGGAGCCGCTGCAGACCGTCGAGGTGAAGGTCGACCGCACGGCGCCGACCCTCATCCTCACGGAGCCCGTCTCCGAGTCGAACGTGACGGAAGGGGACGTGACCGTCCGCTGGTCGCCAGCGGACACGACCTCCGGCGTTGGCGCCTGCACGGTCTCCTTGGACGGCGACCCCCCCGCGGCGACGACGGGGACCTCCCACACGTTGTCCGACGTGGCGGTAGGGACGCACACGGTCACGGTCGTGTGCACGGACGTCGCGGGGAACTCCGCGGAGCAGTCGAGCACGTTCCACGTGCGCGCGGCCCCGCCGCCCCCGCCGCCGACGGGCCTCCATCCCGCAATCGCGGTCGCGATCATCGCGGCGGTCGTCCTCGCCCTCGGGATCATCGCCCTGCTCAAGGGCCGGAAGAAGAAGGAGCCCGAGGAGAAGGACGAGTAGTCACACGGGCGCGAGGACGCCGTCCTGCAGCCGCCGGCGACGGGCGCCCGGCCAGCGAATCTCCGAGTCGTGGTACGCGAAGACGACGGCCACGCCGCGTTCGAGGTTCGCCCCCCGGAGGGCCTCGATCACAAGGGCGGCGTTGGCGGCATCGAGGGACGCCGTCGGCTCGTCCGCGAGCACGACCCGCGGCCCGTTCGCGAGCGCCCGCGCGACCGCAGCCAATTGTCTCTGCCCCGTGCTGAGCTCCATCGGCTTCCGGTCCGCGAACTTGCCGAGGCCGAACATCTCCAAGAGATTCCGCGCGGCCTCCTCCCGCTTCTTCGCCCTCGCGAGCCGCATCGGGAGCATCACGTTCTGGAGCGTCGTGAGGTCCTCGATGAGGTTGTGGTCTTGGAACATGAACCCGATCGTGCGCAGCCGCACGTTCGCCCGCGCGGCCTCCTTGAGCCTCCCGGCATCCTTGCCATCGACGAGGACCTGCCCCTTCGTGGGCACGTCGAGCAAGCCGGCGACGTTGAGCAGCGTCGTCTTCCCGCTCCCGTTCTCGCCGGAGATCAGGATCGCGTCGCCCGGCTCCACCGCCAACGTGACGCCGTGCAACACCTCCGTCTGGCCGTCGTATGTTTTCGTTACGTCCCGCAACTCAAGGATGGGGATGGCGGCGACCTCCGTAGGGTCATGGAGTATCGAAACACGAAAGGCCAATCCCCGCATATTCTTTGCGGCCCATCAATACCCATCCGTACCCATGCATGGGGACCGCCGCCCAAGGGGGGCGACGGGAAGGGCATGTCCTCTCCGGACGTTTTTCCGAAACCACCGAAACCTTGACCCGTGCCCGACGATTCCACCCTCGTGCTCGTCCGACTCGCGACGCGCACCTCGACGAAGGCGGTCGCGACCGCGTTCGGCATCGGGCTGTGCGTGATGTTCCTCTCGGGCAGCCTCGCCCTCCTCGACGGCCTTCGGATCGGGACGGACGCCGTCGCGGAACGGTTCGACGAAGGGCCCTTCCTCGTGTACGACCGCGTGCCGCTCGAAGAGGGGCGGGTCGACGCCGCCACCCTCGCGTCCCTGCAGGGCGCGTCCGCGGCCGTGCGCGTCGTGCCGATCCGCGTGTACGTCGGGGACGACCTCCTCCAGCAGACGTTCGCGGCCACCGTGAGCGACGGGTCCCTCCTCCGCACGAGTTTGGCGGCGCTCGGCGACGCGGACATCTGGGTCGGCGAATCCCTCCTCGCCTCGGACCGCGCGCGGGCCGCGGGCGTCGCCCTCGGCACGGCGATCAACGTCACCTCGAGCGCGACGACGATGCAGCTCACGATCGAGCGCGTCCATCCGCGCACGGCCCTGCCGGACGATTGGGTCCTCGTGAGCGAGGGCACCTTTGAGACGCTCGCGCCCGCATTCGGCGACGGAGCGACGTTCGTCCTCGTCGAAGAGAATTCGCAGGACTTGCCAAAACTCCGGGAAGCCGGGTTCACCGCCGTTCCGACAGCGGCGGCGGTCGAGTTCCTCCGCCAGGGCGTCGACGGCCTCGCGCCCCTCCTGTTCGGCCTCGTCCTCGCGGCGGGCGTTGTGATCCTCGTCCTCGCGAGCACGTTCGCCGCGCTCGAGGTCCGTTACCGGGAGAGGGAGCTGCGCACGATGCGCCAGCTCGGCGCCCGCCCGCGCGTCCTGTTCGCCCTCGTCCTCCTGCAGACGACGTACGTCGCGGGGTTCGGCACCCTCTTGGGCCTCGCCCTCGCGAGCCTCGTGACGAACGGGGTCACGTCCTTCGCGCCCCTCGTCGGACTGTCCTCCTTCGCGCTCCCGCAGCCCTCGCTCCCCTCCCTCCTGTACCCCGCGTTGGCGGCGATCGTCGCCGGCCTCCTCGGCGGCCTCATCCCCGCGATGCGCGCGGCCCAGGTCCCCCTCGTCCCGGAGGGATCCGAACGCTCGTGAAGCGGCGCGCCCTCCTCGGCCTCGCCCTGTGCGCGGCGGTCGTCGCGGCCTCGTACCCCATCTTGCTCGGCCTCGAGGCGTACCCGCGCGCGGTCTTCTACGGTCCCGGCGTGTTCGCGATCAGCGCGGCGGGGACCCCCGACGCCGTGAACGACTCCCTGGCGGCGTCCCTCGCGGCGCAACCGTGGGCGGACCTCGTGAGCCCCGAGGCGTACGCGTTCTCCGCCTGGGGGGGCACGCCCGTCGTCGTGCGGGGCGTCGACCCGAACCCGTTCCTCGCGATGGAGGACGGACTCCTGCGCGCGGGCACCGTCGGCGGCGCCGCGTTCGTCCTCGTCGGGCAAGGGTTCGCGATGCGGACCGAACTCTTCGTCGGGAGCGCGGGCGTCCTCACGGGGTCGACGGCGTCCGCGTTCGAGCCCGTCACCGTCACGGGCGTGTACCTCGCGGAAGGTCCGGCAAACGACGAGGTCCTCGTGCCCCTCCCGCTCGCCCGGAAGTTCGCGGGACTGGCGGCGGACGGGCTGAGTGCCATCCGCGTGCGAACGGCCAACCTGGAGTCTTTGAAGGCGTTCCTCACCGCCACCGGTGCACCACTCGGCATATCCGGAGACGCGGGCACCGCGTTCGTGAACGCCCCGGAGCGCGGCGGGGAGAGGCTCACGAGCCTCCTGTTCCTGTACCCGGAGCTGCGCCGCGAGCTCGGGCGCACGTACGTCGCCACGTTCGCCCAGCAGGGCGCGAACGGCGTGCGCGTCGTGATCCTCGCGTACGTCGCGATGCTCACCCTCTTGGCGGTCGCCGGGACGTACGCGCTCGTGTGG
>JACQPO010000146.1 GCA_016207545.1 Methanobacteriota archaeon
CCGCGAAATCGTCCAATCCCGAAGGTTCACCGTCCACTCATATTGCCGCGCGGAGCCCGCCCATTCCGGCGTCCATCGGACACGCTTGATCTCCTCGAGCATCTTCGGCTTCAGGGGCTCCACCCGCAGGAACCACTGCTCTGTCACGCGGAAGATGATGGGCGTGTGACACCGCCAGCAGTGTCCGTACCGGTGGACGATCTGTCCTCGGTACAGGAGCGCACCTGTCGACTCGAGGTCCTTGAGGATGAGGTCGTTCGCCTCCCGGACGTGGCGGCCCGCGTACGCTCCCGCGTCGTCCGCGTAGCGCCCCCGCTCGTCCACGGGCGAAAATGGGGGAAGGCCGTGCGTCTGTCCGAGCTCGAAGTCCTCGGGCCCGTGCCCGGGGGCGGTGTGGACGAGGCCCGTGTGCTCCGCGGTGACCGCGGTCGACGGCACGACCGTGTGGGCCTTTTCCGCGTCGATGGCCCGGTGGAACGGAACTTGCTCGGAAAGCGGATACTCGTACGCCCAGCCGACGAGTTCCTCGCCTTTCTTCCGCTCTAGGATGCGACCCGCCAGCCCCGCCTCCTCGAGGAGGGCCGCCGAAGTCTCTTCGAGCATCCACAAGTGCTCCCCGTTTGACAGCTCGACCTTCGCGTACGTGAACTCGGGATGGACCGCCACCGCCAGATTCGCGGGGAGCGTCCACGGGGTCGTCGTCCAGATGACGAGGCTCTCCCGTTCGCGGTCCTTCAGCGGGAACCGCACGTAGATTGAGGGATCCGTCTCGTCGCTGTATTCGATTTCCGCCTCCGCGAGCGCGGTCTCGCACCGCGTGCACCACTGCAGGGAGCGGACGCTCTTCACGAGCAGGCCCTTGTCGTGCGCGTGCTTCAGGGTCCACCAGTCCGCCTCGATGAACGCGTTCGTGATCGTCATGTACGGGTCGTCCCAATGCATCCACACGCCGAGGCCCTGGAACTGCTCCGTCATCTTCCCGAGCAAATCGAGGGCGAATTCGCGGCACGTCGTGACGAACTTGTCGATGCCAAACTCCTCGATCTCCCGCTTGTTCGTGATGCCTAGGCTCCGCTCGACCTGGACCTCGATCGGGAGGCCGTGCATGTCGTACCCCGGCTGGTCCCGCACGTTGTATCCGCGCATGCGGAGCCAGCGCACGACCGCGTCCTTGATCGACTTGTTCAAGGCCTGCCCGAGGTGAATCGACCCCGTCGTGTACGGCGGTCCGTCGACGAAGTAAAAGTCCTTCCCGCCCTCCCGGAGCTTCTTCGTCTTCTGGTACGCCTTGGTCCGGCGCCAGAAGTCCTGGACCTGTCTCTCAAGATCCAGGGGGACGTACTCCTTCGTCACTTGCTTTATCATCGCACTCCCCTCCGGGGGGATCGGGCTTCTTCGTCGCCCGCGGGTGCGCGGGCCGATACCGGCGGCGCCCCATAAAGGTGATGTCCCAATTCCTCCGTGCGAAATCGAAACACCCCCGATTGCCGACGCGCGGACGGGCGAACGCTGCGTCACCGCCGTGCCCGGGCTGGGCCCGTCGCGCGCGGCGGAGGGCCGGGACCGAGATTTGAACTCGGGTCAAGGGATCCACAGTCCCCTAGGATATACCAGGCTACCCCATCCCGGCCATCGCGCTGTGCGAAGCGGGCGCTTCTATACAAAGCTATCTAGCTCGGCCTCGCTCGGCGGCGGACTCCTTTCGGCACCGGTACGGGTTGACGATGCGCGGTGCAATTCTCGCAGTTGCGAGGAAACATTTATCCGGAACGCACCGTTCGCGACCCGTCCATGAAGCGCGACTTCATCAGCGTCCTCGATGCGGAGAGGGATTTCGTTGCGGTCGTCGAGCTCGCGGCGAACCTGAAGAACCGCCACCGCGCGGGGGAACTGTACGAGCCCCTCAAGAACAAGAATCTCGCGATGCTGTTCGAGAAGGCGTCCACGCGCACGCGCGTGAGCTTCGAGGTTGCGATGTCCCAGCTCGGAGGACACGCGCTGTACCTGAACCCGCAGGACCTCCAGCTCGGCCGTGGGGAAACGATTGCGGACACGGCGCGCGTGTTGAGCCGATACGTCGACGCGATCGTATACCGAGCGTACCGCCACGAAGACGTGGTCGAGCTCGCGAAGTGGACGACGGTCCCCGTCATCAACGGCCTCGACGACGTGGAGCACCCGTGCCAGGCGCTTGCGGACCTTTTCACGATCCAGGAACACAAAGGGGAGCTGAAGGGCCTGAAGCTCGCGTACGTGGGCGACGGGAACAACGTGTCCCATTCCCTGATGCTCGCGAGCGCGATCGTCGGGATGGACGTCGTGGTTGCGTGTCCGGACAAGTTTCGGCCGCGCGCGGACATCGTGAAGCAGGCGAAGGAGGTCGCCTCCCGCACGGGTTCGAAGGTGTCCGTCCTCCCGGACCCCGTCGACGCGGTGAAGGGGGCGGACGTCGTGTACACGGACGTCTGGGTGTCCATGGGGATGGAGAAGGAGAAGGCGGAGCGGGAGCGGATCTTCCAGCCGTACCAGGTGAACCAGCAGCTCGTGAACAAGGCGAAGGAGGACGCGGTCGTGATGCACTGCCTCCCCGCCCATCGCGGGCTCGAGATCACAGACGAGGTCCTCGACGGGACGAAGTCCGTCGTGTGGGACCAGGCGGAGAACCGGCTCCACGCGCAGAAGGCGCTCCTGGTCAAACTGCTAGGCGCGGTGTGACGCGGACGCGGGCCCGGCCATGCCCCTGACACCGTTCCACGCGGTCGTGCCGTGGCTCCCGTATGCGCGATGGCCGCGCGCGTTTTCGTTCTGGTCCTTGACGCTGGGCGCGATGGTGTCCGACGTCGAGGTCCTGCCCGCGTGGGCGCTCGTCGGCGACATCCACCTCGCGCGCGGGCCCATGCACTCCGTGTTCGGTGTGCTCACGATTAACGCCGCCATCACGGTCGTCGCCGTGCGGTTCCTCGTCCCGCCGGCGCTGCGTTGGTTTCAACGCCGGTGGCCGAACCCTGGGCTGCTCCGGTTCGCGGGACAGGACTTGCGCAACGACCCGCAGGATTTCGCTACGATTTACTCGTCCGCGGCTCTCGGCGGCTTGACCCACATCATCGCAGACATCCCGACCCATACGAACAACCCCGTATGGTGGCCGTGGCAGACAGACCCCCTCGCGCTCGTCCCGTTTGCAGACGAACTGTGGTGGGACGCGATGACGACGGTGGCGTGGTTGCTCGTGTTCCTCGTGGTGGTCCGCGCCTACTGGCGGCGGTAATCGTTACTCGACGCCGAAGAACGATCGGAGGATTGGGTGCATCTCCATCATCTGTTCGCGCCCGATCGCTTCGTAGAACTGGATCATGATGCCCACGGCGAGGAGAACGCCCGTCCCGCTCGCCTGCCCCACGGTCCCGATCATGTCCGCGCCGGCCGCTAACGCGCCCACGGCCGCGCCACCGATCACGGTCACGACGGGGATGTAGCGACCCAAGACGCGTCGGAGGACCCGAGGGTCCCTTCGGAACCCTGGGATTTGCATGCCGCTCCTCTCGATCTGCTTGGCGATTGCGTCCGGCCCCATGTTCGTCGTTTCGATCCAAAACTTCGAAAACAGGATCGAGCCACCGACGAAAATTGTAACGTACACGAGCAGGTGGACGACTATCTGCCATTGGGTGTGTCCCAATAGGAATCGGTCGTAGCCGGGGGCGATGAGCGGCATGAGCCAGTCCGTCGGGCCGTTCGGTGTGCGCGTGTACCAAGCGAGCCCCGATATCGGCGTCGAGGTGGAAATTGCTTGGCTCACGACGAGGGGATGGGACGCCGAGGGATACGCACCGATCCACCACTGCTGGCCCATGAGCGGCCACTCCGGATGCTGCCAAAACAGTAGGGAGAACATGCTCACATTCGCGAGGACCGCAGCAACCAAGATGACCGGGATGTTCGACGCATAGATGAGGCGGATTGGATAGCGGCCGCGGGCTCCGCGCGCCTGACCGTGCGCGAGCGGGAGTTCGATCCGGGTCGATTCGAGGTACGCGACGAGGAGGAAGATGATGACCGTCCCCACGAGGGCGATGATGGGGTTCGGGTTCTGGATGAGGATGCGCTCGAGGCCTCCGCCCGCGACTTGCCCCGCGGGCATGACGCTCAGCAAGTAGATCGTCTTGGGGATTGTCCCCGCCGGTGGATTGCTCTCGCTGACGGGGGAGGTCGGATTTACCGGTTCCCAGTTGAACGTGCCCGTGAAGATCTGCTGCGCGACGCCTGCCGCGATGAACAGGGAGATCCCGCTCCCGATGCCCCACTTGCTCACGACCTCGTCCATCAGGAACACGAGGTAGGAGCCCGCGACGAGCTGGAGCACGATGATCGTGAGGGCGAGGTTCCGGCCGTTCCCGGCCCACACCCCGTTCAGGTTCGACACGAAGTCGGCCGACGGGGTCAGGAAGCCGAACACCTGCGGCACCGCCTCCACGACGATCATAATCACGACGACGAACTTCTGGGTCCCCTGGTAGACGGCCTTGTCCTCGTCCTTGGAGAGGTCGAGCTTGATGATCTTCGCGCCCGCGAACAGCTGCATGATGATCGACCCGGTGACGATCGGGCCGATCCCCAAGTGCATGAGGGAGCCCTGCTGGCCCGCGAGGATCGCACGCAGGGAGGAGAAGAAGTCGATAACCGTCGTCCGGTCGAGGCCATACAGCCACACGTTCGTGAGCGCGAAGTACAGGAGGAGGATGACGATGACCCACATGATCTTCGTCCGGAAGTGAACGTGGCCCTCGGGACGACGGACCGCGGGCATTCGGTCCGTGATCGGTTTGAGCTTGTACAGCAGGCTCTGCTTTTCCTCCGCCATCTTACCCTTCCGGTGTCGTCACCGTGCCGCCTGCGGCCTCGACTTTCGCGCGTGCGGACTCCGTCGCCGTGGCGACCGTAATCCGCATCGCCACGGTTGCACGCCCGCTGCCGAGCAACTTGTCGAACCCCGCCTTGCCGAGGTCGACCTCGTACGCGTCCCCGGCCTTGGCGGCGAATCCTTTCGCGGCGAACGCGTCCAACCGCCGTTCTACATCCTCGACGTTGATGCTAAAGGTTTCCCCCAATCCATGGTGGTGGCGGACGAACCCGTGATGGCCGAAGTGGTCCGGGTCGTACTTGACCATCCACTTGAACTTGTGCTTGTGCAGCCCCGCGTTTCCCGTCCCGCCGCGGTCGCCGTGCCCGCGTCCGTGCTTCTTCCCGCGGCCGTGGGTCCGGCTGCCCCGCAACTTGCGCGTCCGACTCACCATCAGGATTCCTCCGGTCCGAGCATGCGGAGCAGGAGCGGGTTGATGTCCTTCCCGCGGTACCCGAGGGCCCCGCCCGCGCGGTAGCCGCGCTTCGTCCCCTCGTATCCGCCGCGCGGCGGGTGGAGGCGCAGCACGGGCTTGATCCCCGGCACTTCCTTGAGCGCTACCTTTCCCTCCGCGACCGCTTCCGCGAGCGCCGCGACGGATGCGAACTTCGTGTTCTTCTTCAGGTACGCATCGTCGATGGGCTGATCCCCGACGAGCCGCGCTCGCTTCGCGAGCAGCGTGCGCACGACGGAGGGCTCGATTTCGCCCCACGTCACGTAGTCCTTCGCGCGGCGGAGCATCCCCTCCACGGTGGGGTTCTGGGGCAGGAGGACGCAGTGGTTCGCGCGCGTGAGCCGTAGGTATCGCATCGTGTCCCGGATCTCCCCGTTCAGGTTCACCTGCCCGCGGATCCGGACGACCGCGTACGTCACGTCGGACCCTCCCCGGCGGGATGCTCGCCTTCCCCGGCCTCCGACGGCTCCTCCGCCGGCGGGGTCAAACCGTGCACGTACACCTTCTCCGCGCCCGCGTAAATCTTGAGGCGCTGGACCTGTTCTGGGTTCGTCTTGACGACCGTCGTCTGTCGGAGGGCGTCGAACGTCGCAATCGCGTAGTTCACGGTCGTCTTCGTGTGGCCCTGCGTGAAGGCCCACGCGTCGCGGATGCCCGCGAGCCGGAGCACGGACTTCGCGACGTCGCCGACAGCGAGTCCCACGCCTTGGGGCGCCGGCTTCAAGGTTACGCGGACGGAGCCGCTTCCACCCGTGACGCGCAGCGGAAGGGTGTGGGGCCGGAAGCATCCGCACTCCCACGATCCGCAGCCACGGTTGACGGAGATGATGTTGATCTTTGCGTCGTCGATCGCACGTCGGATCGCGGGGCCGACCTCGCGTCCGCGCGCGCGGCCGAGGCCCACGAACCCGTCGCGGTTCCCGACGACACACGTGATCGCGAAGTTCACGCGCCGTCCGGAGTCCGTCATCCGCTGGACCATGTTCACGTCGAGCACCTCGTCCTCGAGGTCCGGGAGCAGGATGTCCACGATTTCCGGCTCGCGGAGCGGGAGACCGGTCGCGAGCGCTTCGCCGAGGGTCGTGACCTCTCCCTTGAGGACGATCTTGCCAAGCGTCGTCCGGGGGACCCACTCGCCCACGCGTTCCTCGGCCATCACGCCGCCTCCACCTTCGCCTTCACGTCCGCGAACTGCTTCGCGATCGCCTCCCCCAAGTGTTTCCCCTGGACCCGATCCTCCGGCGGGAACACGTCCTCCCCGTGCGGGAGTTCGATCCCTGCGGCCGCGAGGCCGCTCGCGGCCGCGAACAGCCGGCCGCCCGGTGCGGGATTCTGGGGGCCGAGGTCAAGGACCGCCTTCCTGACCCCCTTCGCCGCCGCGCGGCGGCCCGCGAGCAGACCCGTGAGGTAGGCCGCAGGCAGATTCCCCGTCCCCGCGGTCCAGCCGAGCTCCCGAAGCTCGCGGCTCACCGCCGAGGCAGCGACGCGGTCGCCGGACTCCTCGTACACGACGATCTGGACTTGCATCTGGTTTAAGGACTTGCGCACGACCGCGCGGGGCACTCCCGAACGGAGCAAGCGGAGCCGTCGGCGGTAGTCAGTGCGGCCCTCCCGTCGTCGCCGGAACGGGACCTTGCGTCGCGCCCCTTCGACCATATCACCCCGCCTTCAGGAGGCCGGCGCTGCGCAGGTGCTGCTCGAGGTGGGCGCGGCCCTTGAACATCCCGCCCTTCGCTTGGCGGTAGTACCGGCGGTACGTCCGCACGTCGATTCGCCCCGCCTCCCGCAGCTCTTGGAGGGTCGCCCGGATCGAGCGGATCGTGCGGATCCATCGCCGCTTCCGCGGGTCTCGCGCGTTTCTGCCGCCTTTCCTCGACCCGGCTCCGCGCTGGCGGCCCTTCTCCCGCTGCACGTTGCGGTGCCGGGCGCGCGCCCGGGATTGTCCCTGCACAGGTAGCTTGCGAATTGTACCGTTGTGGATCGCGATGCGGATGTCCGCACGGGTGATCGCGTCTTCGAGCGACTCCATGTCGTTCGGGTCAATCCACACGCGGCCGATCCCGCACTTCAGGATCTCCGCCGCCATGCGGCGCTGGTTTCGAAGGTTCATTCCTGCTCCCTCCGGTTGAGCACGCGGATGCCCCTCTCGTCCGCGGCCGCCTGAATTTCAAGCCTCCGTCGCATGCCGACGGCGGCGGCGATGCGTACGGCCTCGACCTTCGGGTCAACGTGTTCCAGGTCGTGCGCAGTATGTACGAGGACCTCGCGGAAGCCGGACGGATGGAGCCCGCGTACGGCCTTCGGCCCGCGGTAGCCGATCGACGGCACGTTTGGACGGTACCCGAGGTGGCGGCGCAGTTTCGTGTGCTGCCCTTGCGGCTTGCGCCACTTCAGCCCGAGCCGCTTGTACCGGAACCATTCTTGGCGGAGGAACGAGGGGCGACGTTGGGCGATCTCGCGGCGCAGATGGAGTGCGCGACGCAGCGCGGGGTCGAGCTGCGGCTTGAGTTTCGGTGTGTAGGCCTTCTCCTCTTCTTCCTCGGCCTCCGCCTCCGCAGGGGCTTCTTCCTCTGCGGCCTCCGGTTCCGCCTCGGCCTCAGGGGCCTCCTTCACGGCCTCCGTCTCCGGAGCTTCGAGATAGGCGATCAAGCGCTCGCGCAGCTCGTCGACCTTCCCTTCCGCGTCGAGCCCGAACTCCTCGCACCAAGCGACGAGCTGGGCCTTCTTCGCCTTTCGTACTTCTGCGGGCGTCGGCCGTTCCGTCACGAGACCGCATCCTCCCCTTTCGAGACGATGTAGATGCCGTCTTGGAAGACCCTCGGGTCGAATCCTTTGATCCGCGTCGCGCGCTCGATGTTCGCTGCGGTCTGGCTCACGGCCTCGATGTCCGGGCCTTCGAGGGTGACCTGGTCCCCCTCGACCTTGACCGTCGTGTCCCCGAGGATCGGCGCCTTTCGCGGATGTCGCTCCCCGAGGAAGTTCTCGATCATGAACTCCTTCCCCTTCACACCGGCCTTCATCGGGAAGTGGGAGTACACGATTTTCATCCGGTACCGCCAGCCCTTCGTGACGCCGTGGATCATGTTTCGGAGGTGCGCCGCGAACGTGCCGACGATTGCCTTCTCCATCCGTTTCGGGAGATCGCACCGGATGACGACCTCTCTGCCCTGAAGGGAAATCGCCACGCGCGGATGGCTCAGCCGCCGGGCGAGGGAGGTCTTGCCTGCGCTGACGCGCACGGTGTCCCCTTGGACGGCGACCGTCACGCCGTCCGGGACCTTCACCCGTTCCTCCACGAAACCAGCGACCGGCATCGTTCACCTCAGTACACGTATGCGAGCAGCTTACCGCCCACGCCAAGTTCCTTCGCCTTCGCGTGGCCGACGACGCCCGCGGTCGTCGTCAGGATGAGGACGCCGAAGTCCTGCGCGGGCAGGTATCGGGCCTCCCACTTGTCCAGCTCCGTCCGCTTCACGCTGAACCGCGGCTTGATCACGCCGCAGTCGTTGATGGAGCCCTTCAACGTCACACGGAACACGCCGCCACGGCCGTCTTCCACGCGCTCGAACCGCTCGATGTACTGCGCCCCTTGCATGACTTGGAGGACGCGGCCGATGAGCTTCGAGGCGGGACGGACGTGGCACTCGCCCTTCCCCGCCGTCTCCGCGTTCTTGATTGTTGCCATCGCATCGTTTAGAGGATCGAGTAGCATGATTCACCTCAGGAGTACTTGCGGAACCCCATGTCGAAGGCGATCTCCCGGAAGCACTGGCGGCACACGTGGAGCCCGTACCGCCGGACGATGCCCCGCTTCCGACCGCAGCGGAGGCACCCTTTCTTCCGGCCGAACTGCTTCTTCGGCTTCACTCGACCACCTCGAGGCTGAAGTTCTGCGCGATGAACGCGATTGCCTCCTGCTTCGAGACGCGGTGATGCCGCGGGATGTGGCCCGGGGCGACGCGGCGGACCTTGACCCGGTTTCCGGGGCGCACGAGGGACACGGTCACGTCCATGCCGAAGACGCCGATTTCCGGGTCGTACTTCATGCCCTCGAAGTCCGTGTAGTCCGCGATGCCGAAGGAGAAGTTGCCATGTGCGTCGAACACGTAGTCCGGCAGCCGGTTGTTCCGCACCACCAACGCGCGTCGGAGGAGCTTGGCCGCGTTCTCCCCGCGGAGCGTGACCTTCGTCCCGATTGGCATGTTCCTCCTAACACCCCAGTCCCGGACGCTCTGGTGGGCGAGGGTCGTGACCGGCTTCTGCCCCGTGAGCATCTGGAGCACCCGCTGGGCCTTCGAGAGCTTCTCGCCGGCCTCGCCAACGCCGATGTTGACAACGACCTTCTCGATCCGCACGTCCCGCATCCCCATGGTCACACCGCCTGGGCCTCCGGAACACGGATTTCCGGAGTCTCCGTGCCCACGATGAACACGTAGTCGAGGATTGTCGAGAACCCTTCGCGGAAGTGGATCACGTTCGCGCGCGGGTTCCGGGTGCGCTCGACGCGCGAAACGTGCGCGAGTTCGCCCGCGTGCTGACCGCCGATGAGCAACGCCACGTTCCCTTCCGCGAGGGGCAACGTCCCCGCAACCTTCTGCGACGGGACGGACACCTTGAGGGTGGTCCCCGGCGTGTACTCATTCTTCGCCAGCAGCAGGTTGCGGCCATCGTGCAAATGGATCTGGAACTGCCCGCCGCGCACGGTCGTCTTCCCCTGGACGCGGCACAGCTTCCATCCCGCCTCCGCGGCGTCGACTGGCACGAGGGCGAGCTTGCCGCGCCGGTCCAAGAGCATGCGGTAATGTTCCTTCGTCGGCGCGATCGTCACGACGTCCATGAACCCGACCGGGAACTTCGGGTCCGTGACGACGCGACCGTCGACGAGGACCGAGCGGGAGAAGATGACGCGCTCCGCTTCGCGGGCGTTGTCCGCGCTTCGCAACATGTCCCGCAGGACCATCGCGATCGGCAAGGACTGCTCCGCGGGGTGCGGTCCCGGGCGCGGCTTGTACGTCCACACGAATTCCTTCCGCGCCAACTTCCAGGTGCGCGGAGCCGGGAGTCGCTTCAGATGTTTCTTCATCTGGACCGCTCCTCGAACCGCTTCAGCCGCAGCGGGTCCGTCTCGTCGAGTTTGGTGATGATGATGTTCGACGGATGGATCGGCTTCGCGACCTGCGTGCCGTCTGCCTTCGCATGCGTGATGCCTTCGATAGCAATCCGCAAGTTTCGGTAGTCGACGTTCGCCACCTTTCCTTCCTTCCCCGCGTCGTCTCCCCGGACGATCTTCACGACGTCGCCTTTTCGGACCGGAACCGCGCGAGGCAGCTTCCGTTTCCGCTCCTCGAGATACGCTTCGCTCAGGTGGGCCGACATGAGGCGGCGCCGCTTGTGCCACGGCGCGTCGTAGACGGCCTTCCTCTGCTTTCGGGGCTGCTTCGACTTCATGGTCCTCACACGATGATGCTCGCCGTCGCGGCGATTCGCGGCCACCGCTCCGCGGCCTCCCGGGCGACGGGCCCTTTGATGTCCGATCCCTTCACCTCGCCTTCCGGCGTCATGATCACGCACGCATTGTCCTCGAACCGGACCATCACGCCGTCCGCGCGGCGGAACGGCCGGCGTTGGCGGACGATGACCGCGGTCACGAGCTGGCGGCGCATCTCCGGGCTGCCCTTCTTCACGCTGACCAGGAGCAGGTCCCCGATGCCCGCGGACGCGAGGCGGCGGTGGACGCCGTGGTACTTCGGCACCTCGACGATCTCCACGATCTTCGCGCCCGTGTTGTCGATGCACTCGAGCCGCGCGCCTTTCGGCAGGCCGCGGGTCTGCCGTCCCGGAAGTCCTTTCACGACGCCACCCCCTTGTTCTGGATTGCGACGTACGCGACGGTCTTCGAGACCGGCCGGCACTCCATGAGCACTACCCGGTCCCCGACCTTCAGGTCGAGGCACGGCGGGTTGTGGGCCATGAACCGTTTCGTCCGCTTCTCGTACCGCTCGTACTTCCGGATGTACCGCAGGTACTCCCGTTCGACTACGACGGTGCGCTGCATGCGCGCGGAGACGACGGTGCCTTCGAACAGCTGTCCGCGGACCGGCAAGGTGCCGTGGAAGGGGCAGTGGCGGTCGTCGCACGCCTTCGCGGGCGCCGGCACGTCGATCCCGATGTCGCGAGCTGCGCTCTTCCCCGCCATCTCCTTCACCTCGCCTTCTTGATCCGGTCCTCGGGCCGGAACAGGAGGTCGTCCCCTTGCACGGGCGTCCCCTCCGCGCCGAAGCGGAACAGGGCTCCCTTCTTCGGAACCCGCTTCTCTCCCTTGTCCGTCTCCACGACGAGGGTATTGCGGGTCTCGTCGACGACGGCGCCCCGGAGGCCGCGCAGGGTCGGGTCCGTCGACTCGAGGACGGCGACGGACAGGCCGATGAGTTCGTGCTTCCGCAGGTTCACGGCCCTCACCGCTTGGCCCCCTTCGCCCTCTCCTCCTCGCGGATGATCGTGAGGAGGCGCGCCACGTTCTTGCGGAGCGCGCGGATCTGCCCGGGACTGTGCGGCGCGCCGCCCATCGCGGCGACGCCCCGTTCGTGGAGCAGCTCGTCCCGAAGCTCCTTGAGCTTCGCGGTCCGGGCCTCCGAGGTCATCTCCCGAACTTCCTTCACCCGCAAGAGCGCCATCAGGACTCATCCCCCGGCTCTTCGGGCGGCTCTTCCGCGGGCGGCGCCTCGACGTCGACCTCGACGTCCGCGCCGATCTCCCGCAGCTTCTGGGTCGCCTTCTTGAGTTTCCGCACGGCGACCTTGCCCTTCGCGACCTCCTCGACGACCTGCTCCTCCGGGAGCGGCACTTCGGCGGCCGCCACCGCGGCGGGCCCCGGCGTCCCGGTCGGCGTCGGCGGCCGGATCTGAATCTCGTCCGGCAGTCTCGCCTGCGGGTCCATGATTTCCACGGTCACGCCGATGACGCCGGGCTTCAGCCGTGCACCGGCGAAGCCGCGTCGCATCCACAGGTTGCGCGGCTCCCCACAATACTTCACGTGTCCCGACTTGAACTTCACCGTGCGATGTCGCTGGCCCGTCAGCTTCCCCGCGATCACGATGAGGCACCCCTTCGCGCCCGCCTCCATGACCCGGCGAAGCGTGCTGTGGCCCGCGCGGCGGAAGTGCCAGCCGCGTTCGAGTGCGTTCGCGAGTTTCTCCGCCATGATCTGCGCGTTGAGCGCGGGCTGCTGCTCCTCCTGCACCTCGATCTGCGGGTTGTTGAAGTTGAAGTCCCGGGCGACCGCATCCGTGAGCGACTTGATCTGGCTCCCCTTGCGGCCGATCACGAGCCCGGGGCGTTCCGCGATGAGTGTGATGCGCGTACCCATCGGCGTCCGCTGGATGTCGAGCCCGCCGAAGCCGGCGCGGCGTGTCTCCTTCATCAGGTACTCCCGCAGGAGCACGCGACGCAGGTTTTCCGCCACGATCTTCCGTTCGCTCGCCATCACCCGACCTCCTCGAGCACGACTTCCAGGTTTACCGTATCCTGGTTCCACGCGGTCGCGCGGCCTTGGGCGCGGGGCATGGTGCCCTTCAGGATTGCGCCCTTGTGGGCCGCGATGACCTTGATCCGCATCGATTCGACGTCGAGCCCCTTGTACCCGGCGTTCTCCTCCGCACTTTGGAGCACCATGAGCACGTGGCGGGCGACCTTAACGGGGAACCGACCGGGTCCGACGCCGCGCTTGTGGGCGATCATCGTCTTGTACCGCTTCATCGGGACGGGCTGCTCCATCGCGATGACCCGCTCCAGGTACGCCTTCGCGTCCTCCACGGACTTCCCCCGGAGCGCGCGGCACAACTCGACCGCCTTCTTCGGGCTAATCGGCAGCTCGCGCCCCATCGCGCGCACGGTCGTGTCGTCGTCGATGTCCCGTGCGGAGTACCCGACCTTCGCCATCGTCATCCTCACTTCAGCGGCAGGAACTTCGAGGACCGCGTCGCGCCGACGCCAGGGCCCGAGTGTTTCACGGGCTTCCGCGTCATCGCGAACTCCCCGAGGTAGTGACCGATCATCTCTGGCCGGATCTCCACGAGCACGTACTCCTTCCCGTTGTGCACGGAGACCTTCTTCCCAACGAAGTCCGGCAGGATGGGCACGTCCCGGCAGTGCGTACGGATCGCCTCCTCGGTCCCGTTGTTCCGAAGCCTCTCCACGAACGTGAGCCGCTCGTCGTCGAGTCCGCGGAGGTACGTTCGGCGGGCGCGCGCGGGCAGAAGCTCGATGATGTCCTGGAGCGGCATCGCCCGGAGTTCCTCGAGCGTGAACCCGCGGTACGTGAACTCCTTTTTTCGCCGGACCTCGGTGCCCGCTGCCTTCTTCCGCAGCCGCCGCCGGGCCGCCTTCGCCGAGCCACCTTCCTTCTGGGCCATCTCACTTCCTCCGTTTCCGCTTCGGGGACAACCGGCCGACCTTCCGGCCGGGAGGAGCGCCTGCCGACACGGTGCTCGGCCGGCCCACATGCTGGTGGGCGCCGCCGCCATGCGGGTGGTCCACGGGGTTCTTCGCGACGCCGCGGACGACGATCGCCGACTTCGCCTTGCTCCGGTACGCGTGGACGTGCTTGCCGGCCTTGTAGAACGGTTTCTCCTTCCGTCCGGCGCCCGCGACGATGCCGACGATCGCGCGGCACCGCGGATTGAGTTCCTTGAACTGCCCGGACGGCAGGCGGAGGACCGTCCGCTCCCCCTGGCTCACGACGACCGCGGTTGTGCCGGCGGCGCGGACGAGGCGACCACCGTCCCCTGGGGTCAGTTCCACGTTGTACACGAGCGTGCCCTCGGGGAGGTCCCTGAGCGGGACGATCGCTCCGCGTTCGACCCGCGGCTGGCCGACGGGAACCTTCTGCCCGACCTGCAACCCGTCCGAGGCGATCATGAAGAATTCCGTGTCTCCGAGTTCCACGCGCGCGATCGGGGCGGACCGGCCCGGGGCGTGGCGAATCTCGACGACGGTTCCCTCGCCCGCCTTGCGCGGCAGCTTCGCCGCGTCGATGTGGCGGTGGCTCGGGGACCGGTACGTGGGTGACGTCCCGCGGCCTCGTCTCTGGGTTGGCAGGTTCTTCCCCATCAGAACACCCCGATGCGCATCCCGATCTCTTCCGCGGAGTACTCGGGACGCAGCTTGATGAGCGCGTGCTTCCCATCGCGGCGGATGTACGTGTACACCTTCTCCACCTTGACCTCGAACAGCTTCTCGAACGCTTCCTTAATCTGCGGCTTCGTGGCGTCGCGACGGACGATGAACTCGATGCGGTTGCCGTCCTTCGAGTCCTGGGCGGGCGTTCCGCCCATCAGGTTCAACGACTTCTCCGTCACGTACGGGTGCAGGAGGATTTCGTGCGGATCCACGTTACCACCCCCGGAGGGCCTCGAGGGCCGAGGCGCTGAAGATCGTGAGCCGCCCGGGCTGGCCGCCCGGCGCGAGGACTTCCGCATTGAGTGCCGCGGGCGCCAGGACGTCGATGCCGGGCAGGTTCCCGAAGCCTTGGCGGACTTTCGCAACGTCCTTCACGACGAGCAGGGGCCCGCGGGGCACCCGGTACCGCCGACCGCGGATCTTTCCGCGCCCCGCGCGGATGTGCGTGCCCCCCTTCGTGCGGGCGATGTCCTCGTGGACACCAACCGCCTCGAGGAACGCGACGGCCTCGGACACGCTCTCGATCTCCTCGAGCTCGTCCTTCACGACGACGGGGACGCTGACCTTCGCGGAGAACCGGTGGCCGCGGGAGCTGACGAGGTGGGGGTCGCGGATCGCCGCCAACGCGGCGTTCCGGGCCTTCCGTCGCTCCTTCTCGTTCACCTTCTTCGTCCAGATGCGATTGACTTCCGGCGGGAACGCACCGCGGCCGCCGACGGTGCCGGGGGCCTGCGCGCCGATCATCGTCCCGCGAATCCGCGGAACGCGGGAGACGCCGTGGCCTTTCCCGGACCAGCGGACGGAGTGGCGCATCCCCGCGCGCGGGGCGGCCCCGTACGGCTGGCGGCGGTTCGCGGCGAACGCGACGACCGCGCGTCGGATGAGATCCGTCCGCACATCCGTCGCGAAGACGGGCGGGAGGTCGACCGTCCCGACGACCTTGCCGTCGACGTCGTACAAGTGGACTTGGAGAGGGGCGAGCCCTTCCGGTCGCGCGCGACGCGCCTTGTGCGCCGTCTCCTTCTTCGCGACCTTCTTCGCCATCCTCACGTCCCCTGCTTGGATTCCTTCGACGTGTACGTCAGCTCGGGCGCCTTCTCGAGTTTCACGTACACATGCGGTCGCGCAGCGTCCCGGAGCCGGACGAGCCGCTTCGCGGGTCCCGGCACGGAGCCGTGGACGATCACGTACGGGTTGCGGACGACGCCGTAGTGGAGGAACCCGCCGTTCGGCGTGATTTCCTCCCCGTCCTCGCCGACCTTGAGAATCCGTTTGTTGTACTCCGTCCGCTGGTGGTATCCCATTTGGCCCGACTGCGGCACCGTCGGCCGCACGTACCCGGGCTGGAAGGAGCCGAGGGTGCCGATGTTCCGTCGGTGTTTGCTGTTCTTGTGGCTGAGGAGTTTGACGCCCCACCGCTTGATGTGGCCCTGGAATCCCTTCCCCTTCGTGACCGCCGCGACGTCGACGATTGAACCGTCGCGCGCGAAATCTGTGACGCGGATTTCTTTCCCGAGAATCGACTTCGCGTACGCGACCCGCTGCTCGATCGTGCCGCCGCCAATCCGGGTCTCCATGAGTTCCGGCGCTTTCTTCGGTACTCCGGTGACGAGGGACGGTTGCGTATACGTGAGCGCGCGGACGTCCTCGACCTTCGTGAGGTCAATCTTGTTCCACGCCTCGTCCGCGTTCGCCTTCTTCGGCACGGGCAGCGTCCGGGCGAGGTCCTCGTCCAGGCTCTCCGCCCACACCTCACCGAGGGACCGGAGCCCCTCGTACGAGCGGGTGTAGAACCGGACGGCGGCGATTTTCATGGGGGGACACTCGATCACCGTGACGGGGATCTGGACTTCCTGCCCCGCGGTCGTGCTCGTCGGACGGTAGTCGACGACGAACGCGTGGGTCATCCCCGCCTTGTACCCCGCGAATCCCTGGAGCTTCGGCCCGCCGTCGATGTCCGGCCAGGAGGCGAAGTGAGGGACTTCGCTGGCCGCCCGCTTGCGGGGCGAGTACGCCATGGACCCGTGACGGGGTCGGTGTTCCTTCGGCATCGTTGTCCCTCGAGGGCATCCCCTCTGCTACACAGGGGATCCCGAAAGGAGCCTCTGCGGCTACACGACCGTGACGCCGCCGGCGGCCCCAGAACGGACAGGGGCCGCGTTGTGGGACGCTCGCAGCGTGTCCCCGAGCGTCTGGTCGCGCGCCGAAGGGTTGCCAAAAGGAGAGGACTATTTGTACTTTGCGCGGCGCGACTCCGAGGATAGCATCCGCGATGGCGGCTTACCGAACGAGGGCCGCGGGCTTCCGCTTCGGCTCCGGTGATACCGTCGGAAGCACCACTTTCGCGTCGAGGAGGGCCTCGAGTTCCTCGTCTTCCAGTTCCCTGAGACTCACCCACCGGCGGAGCCGTGTGTCCCAGTACCCCTCGCACATAGGCGTCGCGTCCCGCAACGGGTCGAAGACGTTTAATGGTTCGCGTCCGTGGCGCCGTGCGCCTCGGAGAAACCCAAGCCTTTTATGGAAGTACTTCTCTAGCCCGCCGATTCCCATGATGCAAGGGCAGCCGATTATCATTCTGAGAGAAGGGACCGCCCGCGACCGGGGCAAGGGCGCGCAGTTCAACAACATTGCCGCCGCCAGGGCGGTCGCGGACGCCGTGCGATCCACGCTCGGCCCGCGGGGGATGGACAAGATGCTCGTCGACTCCCTCGGGGACGTCACGATCACGAACGACGGGGTCACGATTCTGAAGGAAATCGACGTGGAGCATCCGGCCGCCAAGATGATCGTCGAGGTTGCGAAGACACAGGACCAGGAGGCGGGCGACGGCACGACGACGGCCGTGATTTTGGCGGGGGAGCTCCTCAAAGAGGCGGAGTCCCTCCTCGAGGCGAACGTCCACCCGACGACGATTGCGCACGGGTACCACCTCGCCGCGGAGAAGGCCGTGCAGATACTCCGGGAGATCGCGTTCCGCGTGAAACCCGAGGAGACCGCAATCCTCCGGCAGATCGCGCAGACCGCGATGGGAGGCCGCTCCGTGGGCGACGAGCGGGGCTACCTTGCGGATCTCGCCGTCCGCGCCGTGATGGCGGTGACGGATGTCGTCGCGGGGGGGCGGCAGGCGGACATAGACCACGTGAAGGTCGAGAAGAAACACGGCGGCACGATCCACGACACCCACCTCGTGGACGGACTCGTCCTCGACAAGGAGCGGGTCCACCCCCGGATGCCCATGCGGATCGAGGACGCGAAGATCGCGCTCATCAACCGAGCGCTCGAGGTCAAGAAGACGGAGGTCAGCGAGGAAATCCGGATCCGGGACCCCCAGATGCTGTCGAAGTTCCTGCAGGAGGAGGAGCGGACCCTGAAGGGGTACGTCGAGGCGGTTCAGAAGGCGGGCGCGAACGTCGTCGTGTGCCAGAAGGGGATTGACGACCTCACCCAACACTATCTCGCGAAGGCCGGCATCTACGCGATTCGCCGGGCGAAGGAGAGCGACATGGAGGCGTTGTCCCGCGCGGCCGGAGGCCGCGTCGTGACCGCGCTTGAGGACCTGTCCCCGAAGGATCTCGGCCACGCGAAGGTCGTGGAGCAGAGGAAGGTCGGCGACGACGACATGACGTTCATCACGGGCTGCAAGAACCCGAAGGCCGTGTCCATCCTCATCCGCGGCGGCACGGAGCATGTCGTCGAGGAAGTCGAGCGGATTTTGCATGACGCCCTCCGCGTCGTTGCGTCGGTGGTCGAGGACGGCAATGCGCTTGCCGGCGGCGGCAGCGCGGACCTCGAGCTGTCTCTTCGGCTCCGGGACTACGCGTCCTCCCAAGGCGGCCGTGAACAGCTCGCGATCGAGGCGTTCTCGAAGGCGCTGGAGATCGTCCCGTGGACCCTCGCGGAGAACGCGGGGCTCAACATGATCGACGTGCTCATCGACCTGAAGGCGGCGCACGAGGGGCGGAAGGGCCCCCGCGTGGGCATCGACGTGTACAGCGGGAAGCCGCAGGACATGCGGAAGCTCGGCGTCATCGAACCGCTCCGCGTGAAGACCCAGGCGATCGAGTCCGCGACGGAGGCCGCCACGATGATCCTCCGGATCGACGACGTGATCGCGGCCCGCCGCACGGAGGCGAAGGGTGGCGGGGGCGGCGGCGGACACGAGCACGGCGGCATGCCTGGCATGGGTGGCATGGGTGGCATGGGAGGCATGGGATTCGGCTGACCTTCATCCCTCGACGAGCACGGTCCCGAACTTTCCCCGCGAGACTTCCGTCCCGAACCGTGTGACCTTCACGAAACAGTCGAGCAGCCGGAGGGTCGAACCCGCCGCGACGCGGCCGCGTTCCACGAGGGCGACGTCGTCGTCCCACAACGCGAGGCGGCACCGCGCCGTGTCGTCCGCGATGTCGAGGTTCACGACGCGGCCCTTGGTCCCGTCCTGGCGGGTGAACTCCCGAATCGGGCCGATTGCCTCGACGCGCACGCGGAGGGTGACCTCCATCCCCTCCCGAAGCTCCTTGACCGTCTGGAAGTTCACGGTCCCGCGGCCGAAGTCGTCCAGGACGAGCCGTGCGGCGGCGTCCTC
>JACQPO010000133.1 GCA_016207545.1 Methanobacteriota archaeon
GCGGAGAAGGTTGCGCGGATGATCCGCAGGAATTCCCACTCCGCGCAGTTCGTGCAGATTTCTCTGCGAAAGGTCACGCTCAGGGAGGCCGACCACATCATCGGCATCACGATAAGGTCCGACGGGATCAGCGAAGTCGTGATGAAGGTCAACCTCGCGGAGGTGCAGGAGGAGAAACCCGCCGAGGAGGTGCCGGCTTGACGAACTACGAGAACGTGCTCAACCACCTGATGTTCCACAAGGCGTTGCTCAACGACCACGAGGCGGGCGAGCGAATCGGCCGATACCTGCAGATGGTTCAGGAGATCGAACAAGGGCATTACCTCGCGGTGCGCGACCCCATGGAGAAGGCGATCGCCGCCGCCTTCGAGCTCGTCCTCGAACACCAGTTCAACCCATGGGAAATCGACCTCGCGGCGTTCACGAAACTGTACTTGGAGAAGGTCCGGGACGACGGCGTCGTGAACTTCGTCACCGCCGGGAAGCTCGTCGCGATGGCGTGGACGATCCTCAAGTTGCAGTCCGACGAGCTCTTGGGAAGGGCAGAGCCGCCGCAGCAGCCGGAGGCCTTCTTCTCGGACTGGGACCTCGGCCTCGACGTGTACGACACGCCCGAGCAGTTCGACTACACGCAGGCGATCCTGCAGGGCCGCATCCCGCTGCAGGAGGCGATTCGTCGCGAGGGGAAGCGCGCGGTCACCCTGATGGAACTCATGCAGGCGTTCGACGAGGCGCGCGTCGAGGCGGCCCGCCAGCTGGAATTGGCGGCCCTCCGCGAGAAAAACCGCGCGACCGCGCCCAAGGACTTCGGGAACAAGGTCCACGGCGAGGACCTCAACGAGGACCTCGCCCTCACGTGGTCCCGCATCCTCGAGTCTAACGGCGGGTCGATCCCCTTGGCGGCCCTCGCGGACCACGACCGGTGGGAACGCGTCACCGTCTTCGTCGCCGTCCTGTTCCTCGCGAAGATGGAGAAGATCACGTTGTACCAGGAGAACTTCCCGTACGGGGAGATCTTCGTGAAGCGAATTTCGTCCGAAGAGACCCTTGAGCCAGTTCCGGCGCACAAGCCCGCGGAGGAGGTGGCGGCGTGAGCGAGCAGGGTGTCGTGGAAGCAGCCCTGTTCTCGGCCGGCAAGCCGCTCGCGGTCGAGGAGATTGCGCAGGCGACGGGACTGCACGTGGAGGTCGTCCGCGCATCGCTCGAAGCGCTCGCAAAGGCCTACGACGAGCGGGGCAGCGCGATTGAGATCGCGAGGATTGGCGGGAAGTGGACGATGCAGATCCGCGCGGACTACGGGGAGAAGGCGCAGGCGTTCGCGCCGCCGGAGCTCGCGAAGGACCTGTTGAAGACATCGGCGCTCATCGCGTATTATCAACCCATCAAACAGAGCGACCTCGTCCGGATGGTCGGCTCGAAGGCGTACGAGCACGTGAAGGCCCTCGAGCAGCTCTCCCTGATCACGACGAAGCCAGTCGGCCAGACCCTTGAGCTCCGCACGGGTTCCACGTTCCTCGAGTTCTTCGGTCTCCCGGCGGACGACCGGGACGAGCTGAAGGGGATCCTGGCGGAGCGCGCGGGCATCGCAAGCCCCCCGGCAGGGACCGAACCGACGCCGCCGTCCGCGGCAACTTCGGTCCCAAACGCGAAACCAGAGAAGCACGTTTAAATAGGCTCACTTCAAATTCGTCGCGGACAATCCCTCTGACCTCTCGCCCGTGGTCTGATGCGGATTGGACGGGGAGCCGGGTACATGGGTAGTGGGTTCCTTCGCGACATTGCGCTGCGGAAGCAGCTCGAAGAGAAGGTCCGCGAGGCCGCGAAAACGCGGCAGATGGCGGAGGAGGAGGCGAACGCTGCGAAGGCGCTCATCGAGGGCGTCAAGAAAATTGGCGGCGACATAAGCGACGCGGAGGGCGCGCTCGCGGACGCGACCGCCGCGATGGGGAGCAAGGACTACAAGGTCGCTTTGGAGCGCGCGTCGGAGGCGAAGGAGCGCGCGAAGCGTGCGTACGGGGACCGGGCCCGCCACTTCCTCGACACGACGCGGAACCTAATGACGGTCACCCAAGGGTTGGGCGTCGACGTCCGGGACGGACTGCAGGCGCTCGACAAGGCCGACGAGGCGTACGCCCGCGAGGCGTACGAGGACGCCGTCGAGCTCGCGCAGAAGGCATGGAAGAAGATCGAGAAGGGGCTGCACGAACACCTGTCGTCTTCGTTCTCGACCGCGCAGTCCCTCATCATGACCGCGAAGGGCATCGGGAAGAACACGAGTTCCGCGGAAGACCTACTCTCGCGGGCCCGCTCCGCGGTCGAGTCGAACGACTACGAGCAGGCGATCTCGTTTACCCAGGAGTGCCTGGACACCGTCACGGCCGAGCTTCGCGAGGAGGTGGACCGCGCGACGCAGGGGGCCCGCGCGGCCGTGCAGTCCGCGCAGGAGCTCGGGATGGACCCCGGGGCCGCCGTACGGCACCTCGACCGCGCGCAAGGCGACATGGAGCACGGCCAATACGACAAGGCGCTCAACGCCCTGAAACAGGCGCGCACGGAAGCGGAGAAGGCGCTCGGGAAGTCCCTCGAGTCGCGGGCCTCCGATTTCCTGCGGATGATCGAGGAGGCGGAGAAGATCGGGGCCGAGGTCGGACCCGCGCGCAATCTGCTCCGTGCCTTCGAGAACGCAATGCGGGACGGAAACCTCGCGGAGGCGACGAACCTCGCGAAGGAAGGGTACAAGGTCCTCCAGAAAGCTCAGTTCGACCGCGTCGTCCTCACGATCAGCGCGTCGCGGGACAAGTTCCTGACCGCTCGAAACATCGGCGCGGACCTCACCCCTGCAATCGAGGGGCTAAACCGGGCCCGCCTGGCCCTGCAGGCGGGGAAGTTCCAGGAAGCCCTCGCGGCCTCCCGCCACGCGGACGAGACCCTCGACCAGATCGTCCGCGAGCTCCGGAGCATCGAGGCCGAGATTCGGGTCCTGTCTGAGGCAATCGGGGAAGCGGAGCGGCTCGGCGTCGACGTGAGCAACCCGAAGCGATCGCTCGACCACGTCCGGTCCGCACTCGCGCAGAAGGACTTCCGGACCGCGACCGAGAACCTCCGCCGGGGACGGGAAGAGCTGGAGCAGGCGCGGACGGATCGCGCGATGCAGGCGATCGAAAAGGCGGAACACCTGCTCGCAATGGGCGAGAAGATGGGCGCCCGCCTAGACGAGGCGAGCGCGGTCCTCGAGGAGGCCGTCGGGGCCGGGAGGGCGAGGAACTTCGAGAAGGCCGCCGAGCTCGCAGTTCAAAGCCGGGAGCTCACGGAAAAGGCCGTCCATACCGCGCTGGGCGAGATGGTCGCGGGCCTCAAGGGGGGCATGCAGTACCTCGGCGAGGACGCCCCGTCCGTACGAACGCTCCTCGAACGCGTAGAATCGACGCTGAGCGCTCGCGACTTCGACGCGGCCTACGGATACGTCGAGGAGGCCCGCCGGCTCGCGGAGGGCCGGACGAAAGACCGCGCTGTGCAGTTCCACGAGCTCCTCCGTTCCGCGGTCCAGCTCGGGATCCAGGTCGGCGTCGACGTCCACTCCCTCGAGGCGCTCCTGCACGAGGCGAACGCGGAGGCCGACCGCGGCCGGTACGCGGAGGTCGTCGCGCTCAAGGAGAAGGCCATGCGGGACCTCGCGGTGGCCGCGGAGAACGCGTTCAACCAGGTGAAGGCGAAGGTCGTCGAGGCGAAGAACCTCCACATCGACATCGCGGAAATGCGCGACATGCTCAAGCGGGCGAAGGTCGCGCTCGGCGTGGAGGACTACGCCCAGGCGTTCCAGCTCCTGTCCGGGTGCAACGAGAAGGCGTCGAAGATCCTCTCCATGCACAAGGAAGTGTACAACGCGATTTCCAGCGCAGCCGCGCTCGTCGCGGAGGCGAAGAAGCGCGACGTGAACGTGTCGAAAGTCCTCGACATGCTCCTGGAGGCGAAGCGGGCCCACGAGCGGTTCGACTACGAGAAGGCGTTGGAGCTCGCCCAGAGGGCGAAGGCGGAGACGGAGAAGCTCATGGTCCTCTACACGTCCGCGCAGAAGATCATGGCCGCGCGCGAATTGCTCGCCGTCATGGCCCGTGCGGGAATCGAGGCGCCCCACCTGAAGCAACTCCTCGACGACGCAAAGGAGGCGATCAAGGACAAGGAGTACCAGGCCGCCCTCGAGCACTCCGAGCGGGGGGAGCGGGAGGTGCACGAGCTGATGCACGAGCGGACCGCCAGC
>JACQPO010000137.1 GCA_016207545.1 Methanobacteriota archaeon
ACCACAGGTTTCCGGCCCTCGGTCGTTGTTACGGCCGACATGTTCACCCGGAGCACGGAAACCCTTCGCCTCGATGGCCGACTCGAGGCTGCGGTCCTCAGCCCCTCGATTCATCAACTAATCTTGGCGATCGCCCGCCTTCGCAATGTCGTGAGCTCCTTGCGGATCGAGGGTCAGGCTGTCGACCTACAGGCCGCGCGCCGCGTTCTGGATACGGGAGAGCCGCAGACCCCTGAAGAAAAAGAAGTCCTGATCCTGAGCAAGGCCTACGAGGAGTTGCATTCTCTCGAGCGTCCTCCCGAACTATCCGTGAAGTACGTCAGCGAACTCCATCGACGCTTGTTCCGAGATGGCATAGGGCTCGACGCAGGCCCCGTGGGTCGCTTCAAAGAGGCTCCGAACGGAGTCTACAGTCAGAGGGAGGGGCGCATGATTTTCGAAGCGACCCCGCCGGACCGCACGGAGGAGGAGCTCGATGTGCTGATCGCCTGGATCAGGGACGACGCTCGGCTGTTACCGCCGGCCGTGGCCTCCGCGCTCTTCTTCGCCGAGTTTCAAGCAATCCACCCGTTCAGCGACGGGAACGGGCGGGTGGGGCGGTTCCTGAATCTCGTCCTCTTGCGACAACTCGGATATCGGAACGTGTGTCTCGTTCCAATCGACGGCCGGTTCTTCCGTACTCGGAATCGGTACTACAGGTCGCTCCGAACTACGAACGCGGGGAGAAACTACCAGGTGTGGTGTCGCTACTACGCTGAGCAGTTGCAGCGGGCCTACAAGCTCGCGGTGAATCGAGCAGACCTGCGGCCGCTTCTCGAGAAGTTCTCACGCAACAGCACTCGCTCTGTCTTGGAATGGTGTCTCTCGGGAGATGGCGGCTGGTTTAGTCGCTCGGATTTTCCGAATCCGAAACGATACAGTCAGCCGGCACTGACGAGCTCTCTCGCGGAGCTCATGAAAGCGGGCGCGTTGGATGGTCGAGGCCAGAAACGAGGCCGGGAATATCGGCTCTCCACCGAATTCTTGCGTAAAGTCTACGGCCGAGAATTGCTAGCCGAGTAGCAAAAGGAGCGAATATTGATACCGGAAATATGATTATTGACCGGGCCACGTCGATTCATGAGGCTCGGAGAGAGCTTCCACTAGCCTGATTGATTTAGGCTGAATCCGATGTAACGAACGGACTAGTTCTCAGCGCCAGAAGGAGGGTTCGGACCTGCTGGGATTCGAACCGTTCTCCTGGATGGGCTTCAATCCGCGAAGTCGAATCTCGGGATCGATTCATACCGTGGCATTTCCCCCGTCGTCATTCTGTGATGGAGTAGCCAGCTTTTTCGGGAAGAACTTCCGGAAGCCGAGGATCAACGCGATCGCCGTAAAGACGAGGAACGCCACTTGCCCTCCGTACGCCTCGGAGAGCCGCCCAGGCGACGAACGCGAGAGCGAAGTACCAGGCCCATCTCTGACCCTCCCTGAACCCGGCGAATGCGACCAAAATCAGTGAAACGCCAATCCACACGCCTTCGACGAGTCGCTCCTGTTCTGCGACCAATGGCGGTGGCGGCAGGAGCTCCGCCGCGTAGATCAGATTCGAGTAATCCGCCGACGACCATCGCGATCCAGGCGTACTCGACGTATGCGGCCTCGGCCGTGACCGCACTCCAGCGTTGCGACGCGCCGCCTTCAGAAGCCAACGAGGGGCCCCATTCCCCCCGAAACCGCATCGGAGGGACTACTAGACCGTTTGCGATGCCCTGCAGCCCGAGTCTGACGATCGAAAGTCGCCACTCAGAGAGACGCGAAACGTAGCCGGTCACGCCAGAAGGGCGTGGCGAATCGTCGTTGGACGACTCGAGCGAGAGACGGTCCCGTGGCGGCGGGCGGGCGAGCCGACCTCGGCTAGCGGCCGAGGAGGAGGGTCACCCGGAGGGCATCGACCTCGGGCCCCGCGTAGGCCCCCCAGAGGACGGAGGCGCGGGGGGCGCGGAGGTCCACGTCGTGCAGGATCTCCCGCACGGCCCGGTCGTCCGGCTGCGGGGCGTTGATGAGGACGATCGCCTGTCGCGCCTCCTCCGGCGGCGTCGTGATCCACGGGGACCGGAAGGCGGCGTCGACCGCGGCGAGCTCCGGGTGGTCCTTGAGCCCCTCCCCGATCCCGAGCTCCCATTCCGCGGCGTTTCGGAGGACGGACTTCAGGAGGGGCAGGTCGCCCCGCGTGAGGACCCGGAGGAGGTCGTACACGGGCTGCACCGCGAGGCGGGACATCGCCTCGAGCGCCCGGAGGAGGGGCAGGTGCGGGGCGATCTTGAGGAGCCGGTCGTTCGGCAGGAGGAGGGTGCCGTGGGCCTGGGCCCGCAGGACGTCGAGGGCCTGCGCGGCGGCCGCCCGTCGGCCCGAGCCCTCCGCGGAGAACGGGGTCGTGGCGACCGCGAGCGTGGCCGCTCCCTTCAGGGTGGCCACCCGCGCGACGAGGGTCGCGCCCCAGCCCCCCATCTCCCCGCCGAGGCCCGCGATGGGGACGACGAGGTCCGCGTCCCGGAGCTCGAGAGCGATCGCCTGCTCCGCGGTCGACGCGAGGGTCTTCACCGCCCGACCGTCCATTGACGCGAGTTCCTTGAGGCCCCTCGTCGGCAGGAAGACGCGCCGCTTGATCCCGAGGAGGGACGGGTGGGGACCGTCGTTCATTGCCACGACGTCGACGCCCGGCATCGGCGACACGACGCGAAGCGTGTTACACCCCGCCCCGCCGCAACCGACGAGGAGCGTACGCGGCCGTCCCGCCCCCGCCCCGAACGTGCGGACCTCGGGCACGCGTGGGCATCCGGCGGGGCTCGGTTAAGGTTGACGCCCCTTACTTCTTTTTCTTGCCCTTCGCGGCCTTTTTCGCGGCCGGCTTCGGCGGCGGCGACTGCGGCATATTCTGGTACAGCGCCATCACGGTTCCGCCGGGCTCCTGGAAAAGGGCCCACCAGCCCTGGTTCGGGATCTCCGTCTTCGGCTGCAAGACCATACCGCCGGAAGCTTGGACCTTTTGGAGGCTCGCGTTGATGTTCTTCGACAACACGTAGTCGAGGACCATCGGCGGTCGCCCTTCGACGGTCTTCATGAGGCCGCCGCCAGGCTCGTTTGCCGCGGTCCACAGCATGTAGTTCATCTCCGGCAGGTCCTTGAACTTCCAGCCAAAGACGTTGCTGTAGAACTGTTTCGTCTTCGCGGGATCGCTCGAATGCAATTCCACGTGCACGATGCTGCCTTCCATCGCCGCCATCGACTCATCTCCCCCTGTGGGACGCCTGCATCGACGTTGACCTATAAAGGCGTAAGCTTTGGAGGGTTGCGAAACTGCTCACACCCGCTCGACAAGCTCGAGCCGATTCCCGCTCGGATCGCGGAACCGCGCGAGGCGGCCGCCACCCGTGGGAAGATCGAACGCCTCGATGCCGTGGGGGAAGGCGACGCCCCTCTCACGGAGCCGCGCGACCTCGCGCCCCACGTCGTCCACGAGGAACGCGACATCGCCGCCGCAGCCCTCGTCCTCTTCGCGCGGGTACACAGCAATGCGCGTCACGCCGACCTCGAACTCCGCCCACCGGTTCGGAAGCTCGAAGAGGAGGCGTAGGCCCACAACGTCCCGGTAGAATCGGATGGCTTCCGCGAGCTCCTCAACGGGCACGGACACGTATTGAAGGCCTCGGATCATGGAGCGGAGAGCGATGTCCCTGGGCATAAGCCCTGCGAGCGCTCCTTGTACGGGTTACTTTCACCCATCCGGTCGTCTCCGTTATGGGCTATGCCTCCCGTTGGACGCGCGACGCTTGCGGCGGGGTCCAACCCGCGGGATGGGAGCGCAATGGAAGTGGACCGGATAGGCTTAGGCGGTGCGGGGGGATGTGGAACCGATGGTTGACGTCGTGTGTGTCGCGGACGTCCACGAGGGGATCACCTTTGGTTTCCTCGTCGACCCGGAGACGGGCGTAGGCGCCCGCGCGCTCGACCTGCATCGCAACTTCGCGTCCGCCGCGCGATGGGCCGTCGACCACGGGGCGAAGCTGTTCTGCGTCCTAGGGGATCTGTTCGACCGCACGCACGTCGCCCCCGTGTTCCGGGAGATGGTCCGCCGGGACGTAATCGAGCCGCTCGGCAAGGCAGGCATCGAGGTCTGGCTCCTCGCGGGCAATCACGACCAGCCAAGGGCGTTCGCGCGCGGCACGAGCCTGGACGATTTCCGCGGGTACGGACACGTGACCGTGTTTCGCGAACCGACGACGGAAGTCCGCACGTTTGGCGGCACGAAGGTCGGCTTCCTCCTCCTGCCGTACCTGCATCCGGAGGAAATCGTGAAGCGCGTGCGGGAGCAGGAAGGCACGGAGATCGGGCAGGAGCAGGCGTACGACCTCGCGCGCAGGATGTGGCGGACTTGGATTGCGGAGCGTGCGGGAGCGCTCGACGCGGACCGGAAGATCCTGTACGGTCACTTCTGGGTCGAGGGCGCACGGCCGTCCGCGACCTCGTACGAGATCGTGCCGGGCGAGTTCACGTTCACGCGGGACATGTTGCCACCAACCGTAGATTTGGCGGTCTTCGGCCACATCCACCGCCACCAGACCGTGTACGAACGCATCGTGTACACGGGCGCCCCCGAGCGCATCGACTGGGGCGAGCGGGACGACCCGAAGGGGTTCCTCGCGCTCGACGCCGCCAGCACGGCGTGGGATTTCGTCGAACTCCCCGCGAGGCCCATGGTCAAGGTTGACGTGACGATCGGTCTGGACGAGGACCCCACCGCCAAGATCTTGGCGGCATTGCCGGAGGACCCGGCGGACAAGCTCGTCCGCCTCGAGATCACGCTCCCCGAAGCCCTCCGCGGGAAGGTCGAGCAACGGCGAATCGACGAGGCGCTCCGCGGCGCGTTCCACTACGAAGCCAAATGGCTCGTCCAGCGGAAGGATTTCCGGGTCGTCGAGGAGTTCACGTTGGACCCGATGCGGCTCCTCCACGGATACGTGGACGCGCACTACAAGGAGCATCCGCGGAAGGACGCAATCAAGGACGAAGGCGAGCGAGTGCTGCGGGAGGTGCTTGCGTGAGGGCGGCGGACCGCATCCGGACGGGGGAGGAAGAAGTCGTGGCGGTGCCCGCGCCCGTCGCGCCGCCGGAACCCGCGGAGGGATTCGTGATCGAGGAGGTCGAGATGTATCGCTTCATGCGGTACCTGGATCGGACGCCGCCAATCCGCTTCCCCGGCCAGTTCACCGTTATCACCGGCAAGACCGGCTCCGGGAAGACGACGATCCTCGACGCGATCACGTTCGCCCTGTACAAGCGCACGACGCGGACAGACCCGCCCGCGAACGCGAAGATCACGGACATCTGCCAGCCCGGGGGCCACGTGCGGGTCGCCTTCCGCCAGCGCGGAAAGCGGTACGAGGTGCGCCGCGGCTTCGCGACGGGCGGGCAGCCGTACTTGGAACTCGCGGAAAACGGCCACACGATCCCGGGCACGATTCCTGAGAAGGAGCGCGCGATCCTCGACGTCGTCGGCCTCGACTACGAGGGCTTCCTGAACAGCACGTTCGTGCGGCAGGAGGAGATGAAGGCGCTCGGCGCCGCGAGCGGGTCCGAGCGGCTGGCTGTGTTCCAGAAGCTGTTCCGGCTGGAGACGTTCGAGAAGGCCGCGAAGCTCGCGTCTGAGCGGTTGGCGGCCGTGGAACTCGACGCGAGGGCGAAGGAGCAGGAGGTCCTCATGCGGAAGGAACGGCTCGCCCGGATGCCCGCGCTCCGGGCGCAGCTGGCGGCGCTCGACGACGCGATCGCGGAGGCCCGCACGCGCGAGGCGGAGTTCGCCGCCAAACTCACGGAGGCCCGGGAGGAGGTCCGCGGGCTCGAAGCGACGCACGACGAGTACACGCGAGCGGAAAGCACGGCCCGGGAGAAGCTCGCGACGCTCCAGCAGCTCGAGGCACGCATAACGAGGCTCAAGGCCGAAGGCGAGGACGCGCTGAAGTTCCGCGACCACATCTCCAAGCTCGAAGCGGAGACGAACGACTTCGAGACGCTCCAGGAGGAGGGCGAGCGGCTTCGCGACCTCCAGCAGCGGCACACGATCCTCGTGCAGCAACGGGAGGGGCTCGCGCAACAGTGGGAGTCGCTCCAGACCGAGCACGACCGGCGGCTGAAGCAGCTGTCCGATTCCCTGTTCGCGGAGGAACGGCGGCTCGCGGGGCTCACGACGGACGTCCCCGGGGACGAGGCGTTCGCACTCCTCCGGACGGAGGGCGCGCTTGGCGAACGGGTCGCTCGAATCGAGCGGGAATTGGAGTGGCTTGCGAAGCGCGCGGACCTCGTCGCGACCTTGCGCCAGGAGCAACTTGCCGCAAAAGCGGACCTCGAACACGTGGCGTCGCGCGCGTCCCGCATCACGGTCGAATCCTTCGTCCTCTCGGAAATCGAGCGCCACGTCGCGGACATCAAGCGTCAAATCAAGGAGGAGGACGAGGCGCACGAGGCCCAGCTCGCGAAGATGCGGGAGGAGTTCCAGGTCCTCGACCGAAAGATCCACGACCTCGGGTTCGCGGAGGACGCGAAACAACGGCTCGCGGACATCCGCGAGGTCATCGGCTCCTTGGAGCAGAAGCGGAAGGAGCTCGACCGTCTCCGGAAGGACATCGACGCGCGCGGGGATCCCACCGCGCGGCTCCGGGATCTCGACGAGGACCGCAAGCGATTGGCGGCGGACCTCGAGGTCCTCACGGGCACCCTCGAATCCCTCCAGGGCGCGGAGGCGGCGTACGGCGAAGCAAAGGCGGCCCACGAAGCGCTCGCGCGCCAGGCCGAGGAGCTGCGGAAGTCCCTCTACACGAAGGAGGGCGAGCGGCGGGGTTTGGCGGCGCTCCTCACGGAGACGGAGGCCGAGGAGGCGAAACTCGACGCGGCCGCAGCCGCGCTCGCAGACCTGCTCGCCCAGCGGGACGTGCTCGCGATCCTGAAGAACGAGGTGTTCCACAAGAAGGGCGTCGTGATGTACGCGATCAACCAGCTCCTGCCGGAACTCGAAATCGAGGCGGGGAAGAACCTGTACGACCTCACGGACGGCCGGTTCTCCCGCGTGAAGCTCGAGACGTACGAGGAGGCGAAGGGCCACGGGATCCGGATTCTCGTCGGCGGCGTCGACGGGGAGTGGCACGACGTCGGCGAGTTCTCCGGCGGCGAGAAGACGCAGATCAACGCGGCGCTCCGGTTCGCGATCGCGAAGGAACTCGCGTCGATGCCGCAGGTCGGGCGGACGTACGGGCGCATGAAGACCCTGTTCCTCGATGAAGCGGACCTTGGCTCCCTCGACACGGAGGTCTCCCGCGACCTGTTCGTCGCGAAGCTGTTCGACATGGGCGCGTTCTTCGACAAGGTCATCCTGATCACACACCTGAGCGAGGTCGCGGACCGGTTCCCGGCACGCATCCGCGTGGAGATGACGCCGGACCAGGTGTCGCGGGCGGAGGTGCTCGCGTGACCGTGCGCGAGGAGCTGCGCGCGGAGCTCTCCCGCATGATCCGATATCGCGAAACCCGTCCGGGGGCGACGTCCCTCGAGGTGCGGAGCATCCGGCCCGCGGAAACGCCCCTCGACCTCGTCGCGATCGACGGGTCGTACACGTTCCTGTGGAACCTCGGAAGCATGTGGCTCGCGGTCGCCCGCGCGGCGGCAATCCCGTACGCGCTCACGGAACGCGGCTTCCATCCCCGCCGGCCGG
The DNA here is from genome assembly GCA_016207545.1 of Methanobacteriota archaeon. Taxonomy (GTDB): domain Archaea; phylum Thermoplasmatota; class Thermoplasmata; order RBG-16-68-12; family EA-27; genus EA-27. The sequence goes on from JACQPO010000137.1 coordinate 7,748, forward strand.
AGATTGTGGACCGGGCGATCATGGTGTCCACGTGGGACGACATCGTCGCGAAGCAGGACGAGTTCCACCAGCGGCTGTTCGAGGCGACACGGGGGAGCGCGGAGCAGCACAAGGACATGGTGAACGAGTTCCGCAAGCACCTGGAGGGCGAGCTTGCGGTCAAGGTCGCGCGGGAGACGGAGGGCGTCGTGATCGCCCTCGACGGAAGCTTGGCGGCGGTGCCGAAGGAGCTCGACCACCTCGAAGAGGTCGTCGGGGCGTGCGAGGCGAACGGGAACACCCTCGTCGGCGTGAGCAAAGACTCCCTCCTCCACGCGTTCGGCCGCGCGATGCCGGACGAACAGGTCCTCCAGTCGTACGCAGGCATGGGATACGTGCGGGTCCCGAAGGACTTCGAGCAGCGGCAGCGCGGCCTCCTGTACGGGGACGTGTACTTCGCGCGACTCCACCCCCAGTCGCCGAAGTGGTTCCGCGTGGACATCGGGACGTACAAGGACGACCCGGACTTCGTGTTCTCCCATTTGGCGGCGCATGCGCGGAGCGGCATCAGCCCCGGCTACCCGTTTCCCCTGATCGAAGCGCACCGACTCGCGGTCCTCGTGCGGCAAATCCGAGAGCCGCTCGAGGAGGAAATCCTCAAAGAGTGCGGACGCCTCGGGTTGCGGGTGCACGAGGTCGTGGCCGGCCTCACCCGGGTCGAGGGCCGACGGCGCGGCGCGTTCCACGAGTTCCTGGACCAGCTCGCGAGGGACGTGAAGTGAAGATCGGAGAGGTCGTCGCCGGCTCCGTCCTCGGCGGGCTCGAGGTCAAGCTGCAACTCGACAATCCCGAGGAACTCCGCATCGGCTATCCGGTGATCGTAGAAGGCAAGACGTACGACTTCTACTGCCTCGTCGAGGACATTGTGAACCAACAGCTCGACATCGCGGAACGGTTGGCGGGGTCGGACTACAAGGACGCGCTCGTCCCCGGGGCCGGGACCCACGAAGGGTACGGCGGACCGATTTTCTACAGCAAGACCCTCCTCCGTCCGATTCAGCTCATCGAGAAGGAATCGGGCGAGTTGTCCCAACCTCAGACGATTCCCCCGTACTTCTCGGAGGCGCGACACGCGGCGCGGGCAGACGTCGAACACATCTACGAAATCACGGAGACGAGCGTCCCGCTCGGGACGATCCGAGGCATCGAGCCCTACTACGTGCACATCGATTTCACGAGGCTCACGGAGAAGCCGTTCGCGATCTTCGGCCGCACGGGCGCGGGCAAGTCCATCCTGAACAAGCTAATCTGCCTCTCCGTCCTCACGAAGGACGTCGGCTCCGTCCTTATCTTCGACATGGTCGGCGAGTACGGCGTGTACTCCCGTGCGGACAACACGAAGGGGCTGAAATATTACTTCCCGGAGCGCGTCGAAATCTTCTCAATCGACCCGAAGAACCAGGAGGCCCGGCCGTTCATCATCGACCCACGGGAAATCCAGCCGGAGGACCTGATCGTCGCGCTCCAAGACCTCAGACCGGCGATGGTCGACACGATATATGCGATTCACCAGCGGAGGGGGGAGAAGGACCTCGTCACCGCCATCCAGGACGCGACCGTCGAGCAGCTCGGCGAGGCGCTCGTCCACGAGATGTCTCTCAACGCCCTCAAGCGTCGGATGGCGCGGCTCACGCGGCTTCCGTTCCTCCGCGAGGGAAAGGATGCGTTCCCGCAGATGATGTCCCTCGTGCGACAGGGGAAGTCGATCGTCCTCGACTTCGGGGAGTTCGGCGGGGATAGGTCCGTGTACCTGTTCATCGCGAACGTGCTCGCCCACCGGCTGTACGACCTATACACGGAGAAAGGCGAGGACCGACGCCTCGTCGTCTTCCTCGAGGAGGCGCACAAGTTCCTCGACCCCGAGGTTGCCCCGTACACACGCTTCTCGCAACTCGCGCGGGAAACACGGAAGTTCAACCTCATCCTCGCGCTCGTCGACCAGCGGCCCACGCGAGTCGATCAAGAGGTGCGCAGCCAGCTCGCGAACCGCTTCGTCCTCTCCCTGAAGGAGCAGGCGGACGTCCAGAGCGCCCTCGCGGGAGTGCAGGACGTGGGGATGTGGGAGAAGATCGTCGGGACGATCCCGCCGCGCGTCGTGGCGGTAATCGGCGACGCAATCCGCGTCCCAACGGTCATCGACATCATGACGTACGACGACGCGAACGTGCACGAACACGTCGTCGGGCGCGCGAAAGTGACGGAGGCGGAACTCGAGCGGCTTGCGCGGAAGGCGGACGACATCTTTCGAACGGGTGCGGGTTGAGCCTACCGTCGTATGGCGGGTCAAATCCTATGGTTTCGCGCGGCCCTCCATCGCCCGATGAGGACCGCGACCCAAGACGTCGTCCCTCCCGCGACGAAGGCCCTTGAGACGTGCGCCACCGTTCCCTTGAGTACCTCGGACCCGGCGACCCGGCGAAGTACTTCCGCTGCCGCGGCCGCGGCGCGGTCCTCATCGAACACGCGGAAAGGGCGTGGATTCTGCGCGGCCGCCCGCGGGTGGCCTAAAGCCCGGTTACGCGGCGAGGCCCACGTAGGGCGCGACCTGCTCCGCTACGGTCGGATCGTCGAGGGACGCCACGAAATCGGACCACGACGCGAACGGACGGGCGCGCACGATCCGTGCGGCCCGCTTCGAACCGATGCCGGGCAACGCGGCGATCGCGTGGAGGGAGGCGCGGTTCACGTCGAACGGGTACTCGAGCGCCGTGAGCGAACGATGCCCGTGCTCGACGACCTTCACGTCCACGTACCGGTTCAGCGGCAGCTCGTACGGAACACCGACGAGGAGACCGTACGTCGCGACTTGGCGGCCGAACGTCGTCTTCCCCTCGTGCAACTCCAGGTACACGTCGCGCAACATCGTCCCCACGGGCACCGTCCGCTTCAGGATCTCGTGGTCGATCTCCGTCCGCACGCGTTCCTTGAACTTCCGGAACAGATGGTGGTGGTCCTTGGGCTCGAACTCACGCCGTACGGGCCGGACCTGCCGGATGTTGATCCGACGGACCCACAGGTCCTCCTTCAAGAGACGTTTCAGGAACTCGTAGTTCAGCTCGAACGTCCGCGGCGTCTCCCCGTCCAATCCAGTGACGAAGTTAAGCCCGGGCAGGATCCACGGCATCCCATTCGGCCCGCGTTCGCGGCCGACCTCGTTGACCATCCGAATCGCCTCGAGGCAGTCGTCCGGGTAGATGTTCAGGTTGTTCGCCTCCGTCACCGCGGGGTCCGCGGTCTCGAGGCCGAACGAGAGAATCGTCCCTGAGGTCGCGTAGCGCCTCAGGAGCCGCAGCCCCTCGCGCGCCTCCTCCGGGTTCGCGACCATCATCGCGGGGTCCGCGTTGTCCGTGTGGAGCACCTTCAGGTTCGGCGCGGCCGCGTGGATTCCCGCCAACAGGCGGTGGAGCGCCGCCACGTTCGGCCTCGGCGTGAGCGTCTGGCCGACGCCGTCCGCGAGGTATGAGAAGAAATCCGCCTGCCCGCCGAGGCGGAAGTTCACGGCCCCGAGTTCCGCGAGCCGTCGCACTTCCGCGAGCACGTGCTCCACGGGGCGGAACTTCGGCCGGCCGTACATCGGCTCGATGCAGAACGAGCAGCCGCCGTTCAGGTACCGCACGCACCCCTTGCTCGTGTCGAGTTCGAGGATGAGCGGGTCCGGGTAGTCGGGGTGGGACCGGATGACGTCCGCGCCGAGGAGCGCCCACCGGTCCCACTCCTCCATCGTGCGGTCGCGGTTCGTGAACTCGCCCCGCGTCAGGTAGTCGTACACGGCGGCGTCGAAGTCGCGAATCGCGATGAAGTCGAACGCCTCCACGAGGTTGTCGTCGTAGTACCGGAAGCGGGCGAGCGGGCCGCCGAGGACGGACACGCCCTCCCAGTTCCCCGCGCGGAACAGGAGCTCCTTCTCGCTGATTGGCATCCCGCGCAGGTACTTGCCCGGGACGATCGGGCCCGAGATGATCGCGAGCACGTCGCCACGAAGCGGGTGTCCGTTCCGCACCTGCTCGATCGTCACGTATTCCCATTCGTGGCCAGCGTCCGCGACCGCGCCCGCGAGGTACCGCGGGTACGGGGAGAGGAACGGCGGCACGCCGAAGTTCGAGGGCTCGTCCACGAACCCGTCCAGGATGACGACCTTCACGGCCCCCACCCTAGCTCGCCGTGACGGTAAAAGGTTGACGACGTGCGTGTCTCGGGGATTTCGATGGCGGGACCAAAAAACCTTTAGCGCAGCCCCTCCATCATTTCGGCCCCATGGCGACCGTCACGGCGATTAACCCAACC
>JACQPO010000135.1 GCA_016207545.1 Methanobacteriota archaeon
GCGCACAAGCATAGCGGAGAAGTGCTCCTGAAAACCTTCGCGTTCGGTCACTCGGGGTCTGCCGACGTGGCGGTTCAGCGCACGGGGCCGGTTCACGACCGCGGCGGTCTTTGTGCCGAGGTGGGGGCTTCGTTTCATGGCTCCCTAGGCCGCTCCAATTTAGTTTTGGTCTGCCTCACGGGGCTGTGGCGATGGCGATGCTCTTCTGGCAACCTCGCGCTGGTCTCTGGCCCTCCAAAATTCCCTCTGGGAGTGGCCGAGGCACCGAGAGCGGCCCAGCACCGCCTGGTGTCGTCTAGGTCTTAACCGTCGGCTCTCCCGCCGATGTCCAGTGCCGCCACTTCGCTTTTTGCTCGCCATCGCGGTATCCTTTGAACACACCCTACCCAAATCGCCCGCTTGACGAATTCCACAAACTGAATCGAGGAATCCCGGAAATCCAAGCTGGGCATTGCACAAGTAGCTAGCGCGGGCTTGTCAAGACAACTCTACGAGGGGAAAATGGGGATTCGCCGAAAAAACGTGACGCCACAGCAGAAGACCAGGGTATTAGAACTGCTAGAGGCTAAGTGGGACATCAAGAAGATCGCCGCCGACCTTGGCGTCAGCGTGAGCACGGTATATAAGATTCGTCGGGAAGGCCAACGATCCCGCCGTGGGTCGAAAGGGTCCATTGCCCGCCATGAGGAGGCTCTGTTGTTCCATTTGGATGGTCTGAAACACCTGCTGCGACGGTTCACTAGCTCGAACACGTTCCCGACGGTGTGGGACACACCAGAAGAGGTAGTGGTGTTGAAGGAAAACCAAAAGGTTGTATGCCGCCTGCCTGGAGAGGAGGACCCTGCTTGGCCGTGGGTAGAGGAGCATCTTCGAACCAGTGGCCAGAGCAATGTGCTGAAGCTGGCAGGCGTATGGCGGAGTGAGGGAAAAACCTATTGGGAACTGTTGGGCCGGCTGACCACCGAGTGGACGGATCAGGCCAGGAAGCGACAAGCCCAGGCGGGAGGGCAGGTCGTCATCAACTGGTCGGAGTGGGCGTGTCGAGTCCTCCAAGAACTTGATGCGCTAGCACCGCGCGAGCAGGACTGCTACGAGTTTCTCTGCGCCCATGGAAGATGGTTCGTGGCTTTTCTGGGCCCGAGCACTGGCGACAAGGTCAGCCTATTCGAGGCCGCGACGAAGGGCCTTGCGGGTGAATTGGCGGGCTGGCATCGGGAACTGCGGGAGAGGTTTCGACACTCTCCAGAGTACCAAACGCTAAGACAAGCCAGGACCACCCTTCAGAAGACTGCCCAAAGGCTGAGCCAATGGAGCGAGGCAGTTCAAATGAACAGCTACCTCCCCGGCACGTGCTCCGCCCCCGGCTGCGCCGTTTCCACCTTGTAAATGGCGTTTGCAATACCGGTCAATCCCTGCCCTTTCGGTCACTGTGCCTCGCGTGCGCGCCTGCGGGTGCCTGCGGGCGCCTGCGGGTGCCTGCACGCGCTCAGGCACCCGCATCATGCGCACGCGTAAACCGCCCATCCAACCCAGGAAAGGGCGCGCACCCACAGAGTCCTCCCGCGCCCTGAGAAGCCCTTTCGCATCCAGGACCTGTCGCGCGGGCGGGACGCCGCTTCTCCCCAGTCTCCTTGGCGCAGGGAGTGGCCCAGGCCACTCCCTGCGGCCTAGGCGCGTATCGTCTGATGACACGCCTGGCAGACCTCGATGTGCTGGGCGGTGTCCCCCGCCGCCCGCAGCAGATGGCCCGCCAGCTCCTGGTCCCGGCTGACCCGCGCGTTGTGCGTGGCGACGAAGGCCAGGGCGTTCCAGGCGTCGTACAGGGTGCGGCCTCCGTCGGCCCGGTACTGGCGCCGGATGGCCCGAATGAGGGCCTGGTCCAGGCCCAGCCGCTCGCCCAGGTGGTCCAGGAAGCGCTGGCCGCGCCCGTTGAGGACGACCCGGGCCATCTTCCGCAGGCGCGTCACCACGGGGTCAATGGCGGCGTCATAGACCCGCTCGGCGGCCTCGGCCAGCCAGTCCTCGCCGCCTGCGCCGTCCCTGGGGGAGAAGCGTATGAGCGTCTCCCGTGTCACCGCGCCGTTGGCGCAGGCCAGCCGCACCACGTACCCCTCGACCACGGGGGCCAGGATCGCCGTTGGGGAGTAGGCCACGTGGACGCCGGAAGCCAGGTAGTCGCCGGGGACTGCGGCCCGCCGCTTGGGGCCGTGGACGTAGAGCTCGGCCTTGTCCGGCGTGGCGTAGGCCCGGTCGAACTCCGCACGGCGCCCGATGGCCCGCGCCACGGCCTTGACCACGCGGCTCCCCCGTAAGAGGGGCGTCGTCGCCGGGGCGATGGCTACCACCTGGTCGTCGCGGAGCGCCAGGGCCATAGGTGGGCGCTCGCGGGCCTGCCACCAGAAGTTGAGCTGGTGGGCCAGGAGCTCAGGGGGGCACCGCCTGGCGGCCTGGGCAGCCGCCTCCTCGCTCATGTGGTTCCCGCGGAGGACGATGCTGTCGCCCTCAACCCGGAACCTTCCGTCTACGACCTGCCGGAACTTTAGGCCGCTGCCGGCGGTCTCCAGCAGGTCAATAACCTGTTGCCGTTCCATTGAGAGTCTCCTTTCCTTTCTGTCTGCGTCGCCTCACTTGAAAACCGTCGTGGTGAAGTAGTCCGCTGGAGAGAACTCGGCCTTCCGCATGTCCTCTTCCAGCACGTCGAAGGCCCGGTTGATAGCCTCTTCTTCCGTCTCCGCCTCCACCTCGTAGGAGACGGAGAGAATGACGCGGACCTTGCCAGGGTCTTTCGCCATTTTCAGCCCCCTTGGCTTAGGCCGCCTCTTCCTCGTCGCAGTCATCGGACGGCGACGGCGGGGTTGGCAGCGGGTGAGGCATCTGGCCCTGCGGCGATGCCGCCACCCTGTTGTAGCCCTGGATAATCAGTGGGCTCACGTACACCTCGCCGTGGCTGCCCCTCACCAGGATGTTGGCGCCAGGCCCCCAGCGCAGCTCCACCTCGCCCCTGGCGTCGGTGAGGGCCGCCTGGAGATAGCGGAGCTGGATGGCGGTCTTGGCCCGCCCCCGGGCCTTGAGGGCTAGCACTTCGGCGCGGAGGCGCGACTTGAGGTCCCGCTCGCCGTACTGGTGGCCCAGGTACACGACAGCGAGCTTCCCGCGCCGCACCTCCAGGCCGATGACATCGTCGCCCTTGGCGGCGAAGCTCACGTCCTTGATGGCCTGCCGCAGCGCCTCAGCCATCACCCTGACCCGCACGGGACGGGGCTGATCAATCACCCTGGCGAGGTCGGGGAGCGTGACTGAGGCCGGGATGTCGGCGCAGGCCCGCCATCCCTTGCCGGCGAAGTGGACCACGGTGGGCACCGTGGGCGGCTCGATGACACGGCCCGTTGGCAGGACGGTGGCCTTGGCCCGCCGTGGCTCCTGGAACCAGAGCCTCACAGCGCCCGCGAGGAAGCCGTTGAAGTCAGCCACGTCGGCGGGGATGGCCCGCTGCTCGGTGGCGTGACAGGCGACCGGCGCCCTGGCCAGGATGGCGCCGTTGGTGGCGACCAGGTGGGCCTTCCTGCCGTTGGGCATGAGAAAGAAGGCCCGCACCCTGTCGAGGCTGTAGCTCGATGGCGGCGGGAGGAACCGCTTCAAGAAGGCGACGGCGCCGTCCAGCCCCGTCACCTTGAGGGCGTCGGCGGGCGGGTCGGGGAAGCGGACGCTGAAGCGGACAGGCTGCCGGTTCTCTGCCGTCGCCCCGAATTGCCGGTAGCTCTGGTAGCCGTCGTAGCTGCTCGTGGGGAAGCGCGCCTTGATGCTCCCGGCCTGGACGACGACCTCGGCCCCCTTCTTCTTCGGCGTGATGCGCACGGTCTCATCAGGGTGGCGGGACTCCAGGAGCTTGAGGGTCTCGCGGCGCGGGACGGCGGCCTTGCCGGCGCCTGTCCCCTTGATGTCCTGCCGCACCGAGGCGGAGCCGTCGGTCACGAGGACGTGGACCAGGCCGTCCCCGGCCTCCAGGAAGGCGTAGGCGGTGTGGTTGTGGCCGGTGCGGTGGCCGCCGTCGGCGAGCTTTCTGCTCTGCGCCAGGGCGGCCTTGAGGTCTTGGGCTTTGACTTCGATCATGGGAGTCTCCTTTGCTTTGGATTGGTACCGTGTGGACGACCACGTAGATCGTGTGAGACGCTCCTACAAGGTGTCACCCCCTTTTGGCTGTGCCGCCACTCTTGTGAAAGTGGGCGTTCGGCCTGTGGAACTTGCACATCCGAGAAAGACGGGGAAGCGCAGCTTCCCCTCGGCTGTCCTTTCCAGGTACTTCACTCGAACAGGGAGCGGAGCACACCAGGTCGCGGGCTCCGGTTCCTCTTTCCAGGGGCAGGAC
>JACQPO010000134.1 GCA_016207545.1 Methanobacteriota archaeon
GGGCGGATGTATGCGGGGATGCTGAGCCGCGCGGACCGGCTCGTGATCCTGTTCGCGGCGGCCTGGGTGCAGCTCCTCCTGGACCCCGCCGGGCGAGGCGTGGGCCTCGCGCCGCTCGGGTTCACGCCCCTCACGTGGACCCTCCTCCTGTTCGCGGTGCTCGGCCAGCTCACGGCGATCCAGCGAGGGATCTCGTCGTGGCGGCGATTGGGGGCCATGTGACGTGCGGGCGGATGCGGTCGAGGCGCTCCTGCGGAAGGAGACGACCCCCATTGGGGGCGTTCGCCCGCGGTACGAAGACTTGGGCCTCCCGAACGCAATCGCGACGGCGCTGAAGGCCCTCCGCGTCCCCGCACCGTCCCCGCCAATCCCCCGTGCGTACCTGGACGCGGACCTGCTCCGCGGCACGCGGACCGTCCTCGTCCTCGCGATCGACGGGCTCGGCTATCAGCAGCTTCTCACCGCCAAACGGAAGCTGGGGGGCCTGGCTCTCCTCGACGCGGCCCGGGACGGCGGCTCGTTCTTCCCGATCACCGCCACGGTGCCCTCCACGACGGTCTCCGCGATCGGGACCCTGTGCACGGCCGTGCCGCCGCAGGACCACGGCCTCGTCGGATATCGGCTCTTCCTGAAGGAGTTCGGCGGGGTCGCGAACATGATCCGGTTCAGCCCCGTGGACCGGAGCGGACCCCCGTACGACCCGACGGGGTTCGTCCCCGTCCCGACCGTGTTCGAGATCGCGGCCGCCCGCGGCGTTCGTCCCTACGTGCTCACACGGGAGCGGTACATCGGCAGCGCGCTGTCCACGATGGTCCATCGAGGGGCACAGATGGTCGGGTACGTCGCGGCGTCGGACTTCGGCGTGCGGATCCGCCAGCTCGTCGCGGGCCGGGGTCGGAGGCTCGTGTTCGCGTACTGGGACACCCTCGACGCCTTATGCCACCGGTTCGGCACGGAAGGGGACGAGTTCCTTGCGGAGGTCGCGGCCCTCGACGCCGTCCTCGAGCGGGAGGTCCTTCGGCGCGCGAAAGGGGTGACCGTCCTGCTCACCGCGGACCACGGACACATCAACACGTTCGAGGGGGACCGGCTCGACTTGCGGACGCGCCCGTCCTTGTTCGACCACTTGGCGGTGCCCCCGACGGGAGAGCCGCGCCTCGTGTACCTCCACGCCCGGGACGGGCAGGCGGATGCGTTGCGCGACGTGGCGGAAACGGAACTCGGGGAATGGGCACGGGTCGCGACCGCGCAGGAGGCGTTCGACGCGGGCCTCTTCGGCGTCGGGCCCCCGTCAGACCGCGCGCGGGAGCGGGTGGGCGACGTCCTCCTCGCGCCGAAGCGGGACAGGGCCCTCATCTACGGGTACCCGGGCGAGCGGATCGACCTCATCGGGCGGCACGGAGGCCTCTCCCCCCAGGAGATGCTCGTGCCGTTCCTCGTCGCGCGGCTCTAACCGGGCTTCACGGCGCGACCCTTCCCCCGCTCCGTCTCCATCCGCGCCTTCCGGCGGTAGTACGTGAGCGGGTGCGTGAGGGTGAGGCACAACGCGTCCGGGCCGGGGCACAGCCCGTACGACTTCATCGTGGAGCACTCCGGCGGCGTGTACTCCGTCCCGCTCGTCGTCCCCGTGATGTGGTCGATCTGGTACCGGGTGACGTCCGCGGCGAAGTCCGGGACGTCCCCGAACACGCGGAAGATCTCCTCGTTCGAGAGGCCGACGTGGTGGAGGAACGAGACGATCGCGAAGCGGCCCATGTGGGCCACGTTCTCGTGGTTCTGGATCGCCGCCAGGATGTTGTACATGCACGGCGGGAACCGCGTGATCCGGATGCTCCCGACGTCCTGCGCGGTCCACCGGCTCCGCTTCTCCCGCAGGAGGCGCGTGACCTCCTTCACCTCCGCGTCGAACGCGTCGAGGACGAGGTCGTTCACGGGGAGCGGGAGCTCCTCGTCGATCTTCCGCTGGACCGCGTTCTGGAGCACGCGGACCGCCTTCTCCCGGGGAAGGACGACGAAGCCGCGGGCCACCTTCTGGTTGATCAGCTTCCACTCCTTCTCCCGCATCTGGTTCGTGAACTTCAGGAAGTCCGTGAA
>JACQPO010000142.1 GCA_016207545.1 Methanobacteriota archaeon
AGTCATGGCCTACTCGGGAGACCTCGGAGAAGAACCTGCCGGACGGATTATCGAACGTTAGAATGACAACGGAGGCCCTTTCGCCCTATCGGGGGACAGGCGGACGATTCCCCTTCGAGAAGCGCGTGTTCCGGCAGAGAAGCCCAAGAAGGCCGCGTGCAAGGGAAAGCCCAGCTAGCCCTCGATCGAACCTAGCTCCGTGTTGGCCCCGGAAATCAGAACGCCGACGTGCTCCTCCTCTCCGGGCGCATACGCGCCGGACAACAACGCCGCGACGCCAGCGGCCCCGCCGGGCTCCGCAACGATTCGAAGGTGCCGCCAAAGCGCGCGTTGGGCTTCGCGGATCGCCGCGTCCGTCACGAGCACGCTCCGGAGGCGGAACCGCTGCGCCACCTCGAACATGTGGGATCCGACCCGGCGCGCCCCGAGGGAATCCGCGGCGATGCCGCCGACGTCCACGTCCACCGGCTTCCCGGCTTCCAACGCGCGCGCGAACGTGGGGCACGCTTCCGACTCCACGCCGACGACGCGCACGCGGCCCGCATACCATGCGGCGATGCCGCCGATTAACCCGCCTCCGCCCACCGATACGAGGAGTGCGTCGAGGTCGGGGGCCTGCGCCTCGAGCTCGAGGCCGATCGTGCCCTGCCCCGCGAGCACCTCCGGCTGGTCGTATGCGTGGACCATTAGCGCACCCGTCTTCTCCGCCCGCTCCAGGCTCGCCTCGAGCGCGTCCGCGTACGTGAGGCCCGTGATCACGAGCTTCGCCCCGTACGCGCGGATCCGTTCCACCTTCGGCGCCGACGCGATCTCCGGCACGAAGATCTCCGCGGGAAATCCGAGTTGGCGGGCCACATAGGCGACCGCCGCACCGTGGTTTCCGCCGGAGGCGGCGATGATCCCCGTGGCCGGCACGCGGCTGCTGAGGACGCGGTTGAACGCGCCGCGCGGTTTGAAGCTCCCCGTGTGTTGAAGGGATTCCAATTTCAACGTGACGCGGCAAGGGAGTCCGAGGGCGGCAGGCTCCAACGTCACAACCGGGGTCCGACGGACGTACGCGCGGATGCGCGCATGGGCGGCCTCGATGTCCGCGCGAGTGAGCACGGCCCCCTCCCACGGACGCATGCGCCCTGTGGGATAAGAGGTTGGGGGTGCACGTTCGAGCACTTTCGGCCGCCTCCCCCGGGTCAAGGGCTAAGGGTCCGGACGTGTCTCCAACCCGCGGATGAGCTACGACGATCTGAAAGACTTCGAGGGGGAGCCGTACAGCGGAATGGCGGTGGGCGGCGAGCACGCGTGGCTGTACACGAACGCAATTTGGCGGGAGCGGAAGGTCGCACCGGACAAGTGGGAGTTCACGTTCGCCTCGCTCAAGGAGAGGGGCCGCGGTGCGCCGCCGGGCTCCGGAGCGCCGCCGAAGACGCAATACCATTGGTACATCCTCGCGCACCAACGAGTGCGCAAGATCGACGAGGACAGCTACAGCACGCTGATGTCGGGACTGAAGTACAAGATCGCCCACAAGCGTCCCCACTGGCGGAAGTGGAGCAGCGAGTACCCGGACCAGTCCTCCGCGCGGGAGAGAATCGTCGCGATTCTCGAGGAAACGCTCGCCGGTCTTCGGGAAGATGATGGCACATCGCGAGGGGAAATCTTAGCCGAAGTCTGATGGAGGCCTCACGCAGTGGACTCGAGCACGCGCAGATAGAAGTCGCGGGGAACCTCGTCGAGGAGCCGCAGCATCGCCTTCCCGTCCTCGACCCCTTGGAGGTTCTCCTCCCGCGAGGTCAAGCCCTGCGTTATGCCCTCGTGATACCGCATCAGGTGGTAGAAGACTTGGATTAGGAATCGCGTCTTCAGGAAAGCGTGAAGGCCCCGAAGTTCTTCCCGCGGCAGCGAGAACGCCTCCAGGTACGCGCGGATGAAACTCGCGTACTCCGCGGCCCTTTCCCGCGGGAAGATCCGAGTGTACATCATCATCGTGGCGATGTCGAACAAGACGTAGTCGGGGCCGGCGGCACCGAAGTCCAAGACTCCCGTCAACCGATCCCCGTCGAAGTAGAAGTCCTTCGGCCCGCAGTCTCCGTGCGCGACCAGCCGGGTGTACGTCGCGAGCGGCAGGGACGAGAGTTCTCCTTCGAGCGCTTCGCACTGCGAGCGGACGTACGGATCCGGCGATGGGTACCGCCCCGCGAGCCGCCGCAGGCTCGGCAGGCACGCCTCGTCCTCCGGGCCCGCCAACGGCGCCTCCGCCAACGCCGCATGGAGCCGCCCGAGCTCCCGGCCATAGACAGGTAGGGGTCCCGGATCGTCCGCCGCCGCGATGCCCTCCACGAACGTCTGAATCGCAATGGGCGTCCCTTCACGGACGACATACAGCCGACCGTTTACGGTTCGCACCGGCCGGGCGGTTGGAAAGTTTCGCGAGGCGAGGAAATCGTACACCCCCAAGATGTACTCCACCCGAGGCTCCGTGTCGTAGATGATTCGGACGACGTACTTCCCCCGGTCCGTGATCAAGGTGTAGTTGTCGCTCTGAAACCCGTCCGCAAGCCACTCGAACTGCGTCGCCTTGCCGAGGTCGTAGTGGCGCAGGATTTCGCGCAGGTCGGCGTCGGAGAGCCTCAACGGTCTGGGAACCGGCGCAATTCCCTTAAGGACTCCGGCCTAGGTCGCGTCGGACCGTGCCGCCTGGTCGAGCGGCAAGCAAGAGATAAACGGACACAAGGGCTTCTCCGCCTGCGTGAAAATCGAGGAGTGTGAATTCCCGGAGGATGTCCTGTACGAGGGCGAAGGCCTCACGTGGGCGCGGAAGGTCGACGGTGAGGTCGTCGTCGGCATCACAAGCGTTCTGGCGGCGGTGGCGGGAAAGCTTACCTCGGTCCGCGGGAAAGCGACGGGCATCATCTACGCACGAGGCGAGGGGGTCGGGGCGATCGAAAGTGGCCGGTACTTCGGGATCGTGCGCACGCCCGTGACGGGCCAGCTCTTGGCGGTGAACGAGGCGGTCCTCCGGAGGCCGAGGATTCTCTCCGAGTCCCCTTACACGGACGGGTGGTTCGCCCGCCTTGTACCGTCGAATTGGCGGCAGGAGCGGCTGGCCCTGATGTCCCTCGACGCTGCCAAGGACACGCTTAAGTCCCAGATCGCGGCCCTCCGCGTCCGCTGCTTCGCCGCGGTTCCCGACTA
>JACQPO010000011.1 GCA_016207545.1 Methanobacteriota archaeon
CCGGACGAGAACGCGAGGCCATGCTTCGCGTCCTCCAACGCCGCCAAATTCCGCTCGAGCGCTCGCCGCGTCGGATTCGCGCTCCGTCCGTACACGTACTCCGTCTGCTCCTTCTGCGAATACGTCGACGTGAGGTACACGGGAGGGTTCACGGTGCCCGTCGCGTCCGGTTCGCTGCCGACATGGATCGCCTTCGTGGAGAACCGCATGAGGCGCCGATGGCGGGGCTCCGCTAAAGGGTTTTGCGGGGCAAAGCACATGCCCAATCGCGATCGGGGACCCGGCCCTGGCCAAAAAGACTAAGGAGCGGCCGTCCATAGGGGTTTGGGGGATCGAATGGACCTCAAGAAATTGGTGGAAAAGTGGAGGGAGGCCGTCGACCAAGGGGAGATGGACGCGTTCAGTGCGCTCTATGCGCCAGAGGCCCTCCTCCTGGTCCCGCTCTCGCCGGAACCCGTCAAGGGCCGGGAGGCGATCCAGAAGTACGAGAGCACAATCTCGTCCGCATTCCCAGGGGCGACTCTGCGGCTGACGCGGCCCATCGTCCGGGACGATACCGTTGCGGTGGAATGGGAGTACAGCGGGACGAACACGGGTCCGCTTACCACCGCCGCGGGGGTTCAGCCAGCTACGCATCGCCATGTGAGTTTGCGAGGAGCGAGTGTCCTGCGCTTCAGCCCGAAGGGTCTCATTGCGGAGGAGCACCGCTACTACGATTCGCGCTCCCTATTCCAGCAGCTCGGCCTCGAGTAAGGGCATAGGACACCTCACGCTCGCTCCGCAAGATATTCGAGCACGTCTATCCGTGTCACGATGCCCTCGAGCTTTTGCTCCGTCCCGACGAGCACGGCGGGGTTGCCGCGCAGGAGGAGCTGGTAAATCTTATCGAGCGGCGTGCCGGGGTCTACGATCGGGAATGGCTTCTCCATGACCTCGTGGACCTTCTTCTCCCCCGCCTTCCTCGCCTTCAGCAGTTTGTCGATGAGCGCCTCCTCGCGGACGCTGCCGACGACGGTGTCTTTGTCGATTACGGGGAGCTGTGAGATCCCGTACTCTCGCATCAGGTCGACCGCTTCGCGGACCGTCGCCTTGGCGGCGACCGTGATGACCCCCGCCAACTTCTCCTCCTTCCGGCGCAGAATCGCAGCGAGCTGTGCCGGCTCCTCGAGGAACCCGTGCTGCTCGAGCCATTCCTCGCTGTGCGCCTTGCTCAAGTACCGCTCGCCCGTGTCGGGGAGGAGGACGACGAGCACGTCGTCTTTGTCCAAGTCCTTCGCGACCTTCAGGGCGCCGACGACCGCTGCACCGGAGCTCGAGCCGACGAGCAGGCCCTCCTCCCGCGCGAGGCGGCGCGTCATGAGGTACGCCTCCTTGTCCCCAACCTTCACGACGTCGTCGATGCAGTCGAACCATGTCGTCTCGGGCACGAAGTCCTCGCCGATGCCCTCGATCTTGTACACGTGGGGCTTCGCAAGCTTACCCGTATAGAAGTAATCCTTCAGCACGGAGCCGAGCGGGTCGACGCCGATCACCTTGACGTTCTTGTTCCTCTCCTTCAGGAACTTCCCCGCGCCGCTGATCGTGCCGCCCGTGCCCATCCCGCACACGAAGTGCGTGATCTTGCCGTCCGTCTGCTCCCAAATCTCCGGCCCCGTCGTCGCGTAGTGCGCCCCGGGGTTCGCGGGGTTCGCGTATTGGTTCGGGACGAAGGAGTTCGGGATCTCCTTGTTCAGCCGCTCCGCGACCTTGTAGTACGATTCCGGATGGTCCGGCGGCACCGCGGTCGGGCACACGACCACGCGTGCCCCGAACGCCTTCAGGAGATCGATCTTCTCCTGGCTCATCTTGTCGGGAATCGTGAAGATGCACCGGTACCCCTTGAGCGCCGCCACGAGCGCGAGGCCCATCCCCGTGTTCCCGCTCGTCGGCTCGATGATCGTGCCGCCCGGCTTCAGGAGTCCCTGACGCTCCGCCTGCTCGATCATGGTAATGCCGATGCGGTCCTTCACGGAGCCCCCGGGGTTGAAGAACTCGCACTTCGCGAGGATGAGCGGCTTGTACCCCTTCACCACGCTGTTCAGCCTCATGAGGGGAGTGCGGCCAATCGTCTCCAAGATGTTGCGGTAGTAGTCCAACGCCACCAAGATGGCGGGCCCGGTATAATAGAGTGGCCCGCCGACGGCGGTGTCTGCGCGCGACCTGTACGTCGTGAGCCTTCTGGAGCTCGGCGGAGCCCGTCTAACCGCCCGCGCCTCGCCCCTTTTGGAGGTATCGGATTCCGCCGCCCTGGAGCAGGATCTCCCGCTGGCGGCTCGACAAATCGTACGTGAGCTGGAACGTCGTTCCCTTCGTGAGGTTCTCCGCGGTCACCGGCGTGCCCGTCCGGAGGCCCTCGAGGAGCCCGGCGACGCGGATCCGGTCCCCCTGCGCGATCCCGTCGTACCCCCCGAGGTCCGCGAACACGAGCGGCGGCAACCCGAAGTTCACGAGGTTGTCCCGGTGCATCCGCGCGAACGACTTCGCGAGGACGAGCTTCACGCCGAGGTGCATGGGCGCCGCGGCCGCGTGCTCCCGGGAACTGCCCTGCCCGTAGTTGTCCCCGCCGACAATCAGTCCGCCGCCTTTCGCCTTCGCCCGAGGCACGAACGTCTTGTCGACGTATTCGAACGTGTGCTCGGCGATCGCGGGGATGTTGCTCCGGAGGGGTAGGATTTCCGCACCGCCGGGGAGGATGTGGTCCGTCGAGATGCCATCGCCCACCTTGATAAGGACCTCGCCCTCGATCACGTCCTGCAGATCGCCGGGAATCGGGACGAGGCCGATGTTCGGCCCACGGTACACCTCGACCTTCGCGCGGTGTCGCGGCGGCCAGAGGTATCCGGAGTCGTCGATCGGGTACGTCGCGAGTTCTTTAACGGACGGCGGCCGGCGCCCAAGCTGCCGCGGGTCCGTGATCACGCCCTTGAGCGCGGTGGCGGCGGCCGTCTCCGGGCTGCACAGGTACACGCGGTCGTCCGCCGTGCCGCTCCGCCCAGGGAAGTTCCGGTTGAACGTGCGGACGGACGCGCCTGTCGTCGGCGGCGCGAACCCCATGCCGATGCACGGCCCGCACGCGACCTCGAGCTCCCGCACGCCCGCCTTGATGAGTTTCGTCATGACGCCGTGCAGCAGACACGCCATGAGCACTTGGCGGGAGCCCGGCGACACCGCCATCGACAGGCCGGGGTACACGCGCTGCCCGTCCAGGATCTCCGCGACCATCGAGAGGTCCCGGAACGAGGAGTTCACGCTGCTCCCGACCGCGACCTGCGTCACGTCCGCGCCCGCGACCTCCGCGACGGGCTTCACGTTCCCCGGGCTCGGCGGACACGCGATGAGCGGTTCCAACTCGGACAGGTCGACCTCCACGCGGTCGTCGTACACCGCGTCGTCGTCCGGCGTCAGCGGTTTCCAGGCGTCGTGCCGCTTCTGCGCGCGGAAGAACCGCTCCGTCATCCCGTCGCTCGGGAACACGGAGCCGGTAGCGCCGAGCTCCGCGCCCATGTTCGCGATCGTGCCCCGCTCCGGCACGGTGAACTGCTCCAGCGCGGGGCCGCCGTACTCGAGGACCTTCTCCTTCCCCCACTTCTCCCCGAACCGCCACAGCAAGTCGAGGATGATGTCCTTCGCGGAGCACCAGCGCGGCAGCTCGCCGACGAGGTCCACGCGGACGACGTGCGGCATCCGGAGCCGGTACGGCTCCCCCGCCATGACCGCGGCGACCTCGAAGCCGCCGGCGCCGATCGCGAGCATCCCCGTCGACCCGGCCTGGCACGTGTGGCTGTCGCACCCGAGCATCGTGTGCCCCGGCACGTCGAACCGCTCCATGTGCGCCCAGTGAGAGATCCCGTTCCCCGCACGCGAGTAGACCGCGCCGTACTTCGCGCACATCCCCTGCAGGAACAGGTGGTCGTCCGCGTTCTCGAACCCCGTCTGCAGGATGTTGTGGTCCACGTACTGCGTCGCCTGCTTCACGCGCACCGTGACGACGCCCATCTGCTCGAGCTCGAGCCAGGCGAGGGTCCCCGTCGCGTCCTGGAGGAGCGCCTGGTCCATCTTAATCGCGATCTCCTCGCCGGGGACCATCCGACCATCCGCGAGGTGCTTCTTGATGATCTTGTGCGCGAGAGACTGAGCGGGTATCGATTTCCCCCGCCGGAGGAAATCGTCGTGCGACTTGAGGCTTGGCCTCTTACGACGCAGCCGCCGCTGGGACGCGGTCCTTCGCAGCCATCCCGTCGGCAGCCCCGAGACCGAGACGCCGTGCGCGGCCGGGCCGCGCGAGGGAGACTATTAGTGATTCGATGAGGATCCTGGAGACCTCGACGGAAGTTTCGGGTCGTCGCGATTCGCGCATACGGATTTTGACCTTCTAGACATCTCTACCTCCTTCCTAGACATGCCTTGGGTCCTCCGATACGCGCGGAATCCGGTCCCTAGACGCGTCTACGGCGTTCCCCGCCGCGTCCCCATGGCTCCTAGACAAATCTAGATGCCGACCGTCCGTGTCTACGAGCTTCTCAGACGCGTTACATTCTCTCCAGACGCGCCCCTGGGGGTCCTCAGACATGTCTAGGGTTGTTCCCAGATATGCTTACCTGCCATCTAGCCACGTCTAACCCGTCCGTCGCGATGTCTACGAAGGCCGTTTTGGCGGTGGAGAATCGCAAAGTGCGATGCGGCGAGCGAATCGGGGCGTCCGGTGGCGGCTCTACCCACCTCATGTTGCAACCGAAATCAGGAGTGCCCGCGGAGGGAGTCGAACCCCCTTAAAACCGATCTGCAGTCGGTCACATTAGCCGCTCTGTCACCCGGGCACCCGGGCGCGAGACGCTGGGCCCCGGTCCCGGCCCCTGAAGCGCGGACACGCCCGGACGGCTATCAGGGTCGATATTTGCCACCTACGGGTTTATTGAATCCGACACGCCTGGGTCAGACGCTATGGGGATCGATCCCCCGGTTTCGTTAGCGGCGCTACTGGCGCTCGTGCCGGCCGCGCTCGGGGAGGGCGCTGCGGTGTCGAACCCCCGATTTCGACCGACCACGGTCCTGGAGTCGGGGGACCTCGAGGTGTTCCTCCAGATGAACCCGGAGGAGCGATTCGACATCGAAGCCATCAACTCGATCGACTTCCAAGCGCTGGCACAGCAGGCCCTGCAAGACGAACGGATGTCGCGGGAGGTGGTGCGAATGACGAAAGCGCTGATGCCCCGCGTCCAGGCCGAAACCGAGGAACCGACCCTGGTCGGAGCCATCCTCCGCGCCAAGACGCTTGACTGGTATCGTCGGAGCCCTTCCGATCCCAGCTGGGCGGAGACGGTGCCGCTCCGGTGGGGCGGGATCTTTCACGAGTCCAGGGTGCCCGGGGGCAGGCTCAGCCGGAAGCTCTCCGTCCGCCTGGCAAACCTGTATACGCAGTGCGCGAAGGCGAGCGGCTGGGGCGGCCGTCTCCGCAGCTTGGCCCTCAGTCCCTACCGCGCGATGACCAACACCACCTCTTTCGGTGACGGCTCGAAACGCACGCGTGGACCGCTGACCCAACACGTTGCTCAGGCGTATCTCGACGACCTCGCCGGGTGCCGCCGCGAGGGCGAACAGCGCGTCCCGCTGGAGCGCCTGAGCGAAGTCGCGAGGCGGAACGGCTCGGCCGAAGTGAACCGGACGCTGGCAGAGCTCTTCCCCCAACATGATGGCGGTTCCCTGACCGTCCTCGACCACCGCTTCCACCCGGACCTGAACACTCTGATCATCCGGGTGGTCGCCCCAAGGACCTCGGGAGATTCCGCAACGTATGACCTGGTCCAACCAAGTGCCGCCCTTCCGCAGGAGCTCGGGTCTCCGGACTCGGCGAACGAGGCGAGCCCTGCATTTCCCTGGGAACGGGAGGACATGACGACGGACGCGTGGATCGCGCTGCTCGGGTCGCTGAAGAAGCGAAAGGCAAGGCTGGACCCGCCACCCCAGCCCTACCGGGATCGCGAATCATACCTGGGGCTGAGGGATTTCATCCTGGCGGATGCCTCGGCACGCAAGGCCTTCCAGGCCGTCCACTGGAAGGGAAAACCCAGCGGCCTGGTCCGACTCTGCCGGCTCCTCTCCGAAGGGACCCTCGCGCCCGAGGTCGAGACGGACGGGGACTATCTGGAGGCGGAGCTAGATCTCATCGACAAGGGGCATGCCACCCGTCAGCCCAACGGCGGACCGTGGGTAATCGGCCACGGATGGACGGTGGTTCGCGAGATCGCCGCGGGCAACGTGCGTACTTACCGGGCGGAGCGCAGGTCCTTGGACTGACGGAAGGTCGCGGTGAGCATCTCGTACACGTCGTCCCGGCCGGTGACGCGTGGCAACACGTTCTCGCTGAGCGCGCTTTCAAGGAGCACCCAGGTCGAGTCCGCCCGGACACCCCTCGGCGCGACGACTAGGTTGAAGAAGTTCAGCGCGGACGCCCGCGGGGCATCACTGATGGCCGTGAGGAGGGGGAGCCCACACGCCAGCCCCAACAGCTCGACGACCAGATGAAGGGTCTTGTTTCGCGCATCGGCCGTCGTGTTCCGGCACAGGAGAAGGGTCCTGCCGCCCGGTTCGGCCATCATGCGGGTCGCGAGCGTTTCCAGCGCGGGGAAGGTGAGGTGTTTGTGGATTCCGGAGCCGAGATTCAACGCGCCTTCCTCTTCCGACCGCACGGGGATCCTGAGCAGGCCCACCTCGCCCATGACGTCGGCGCTCTCCCTCTCGAACCCCTCTATCGCGCGATACACCGCATCAAGCGTGATCCGACCGGACCGGAGGGCGTTCGTCGGAACGACCACCGTGTGGTTCGCAAAGGTCGGTCGCCCCGCCTCATCCGGGACTCCCCGGCTAATCCTGGACAGGAGGACCTCCTGGCCCGCCCGGATAGGATGCATCATGTGCAAATCGACCAAGGTCTCCGTCGTCTGGGCGGTCGAGGCCCGGATCGGCGTATAGTGCCCACGGAGATACGGGTCGTACAGGCCGGCGTCGAGGCCGTGGGAGAAGGCTTTCGTGGTATACCCGATCCCCGGGACCACCCCATAGATCCAGTGGTCGACCTCCGCGACTTCCGCGTCTTTTGACCCCTCACCGGACTTCGCGTTTCCCATGGCGCTGACCTACGAGGCCGAACGAATCAGGATGCCCGAGCTTGGAACTTCTCCGCCTCAAGAACCTCATCGGGTATCTTGTGGGCGATGTCTCGGAAGTGCTCGATGAACGCCACGTATTCGTCATACGAGAAGTCGGGCTCGCCTCCCCCTTCCGGGCGGAACCCGGTCCGGACGATCCGCGGCTGCCCGACTGGGTCCATGCCTTCGGCGGTTTCGGTTCGGACCCAGCTGAGGAAGTACTCCGACTTGTCCATGCTGACCCCCGCGACTTTGCCGCCCCGGATCTGGGAAAGGGTCTGCGGGACGAAGACCCGGAGCAGCGCCTCCGCGTAGTCCCTCCGAGCCCGCTTGTCATCGAGGCCCGGGAACCCTCGGTGCAAGCCCAGCCTCGCAAGGACGTCGTCCCGGAGGCTGGCGAACTTGGTGAGGACGAAGGCAGGATAGATGATCGGCGGATCGGCGGCGATCCCCGAATCCTTCAGGTGTTCGTATTCCTGCTTCTTGTACGTCTGGAAGGCGACGAGCAACTTTGCGACGGTACTATCGTACCGCAGCATCTTCCGGTACCCGGGCGTGTCGATGTCCGTCGTCATCTTGCTGCAGTCGACCAACACCACGACGACGACGCTTTTCAAGAGCTGTTGGATCAAGGGCCTCGTCGCAATCCCGGTCTCGATGAACTCCTCAATATCCTCGCCCGAGACGTCGTAGGCCGAGAAGCGGAGGGTGGAGAACGGGCGCGACCAGTTCTGCTGGCGGATGTAGTACGGCAACTTGCCGACGATGCGCCGGAGGTAGCCGAAGATGAAGCTCAGTTCCGTGATTTCCTCCTTGAGGGTGGCGCTGGGGAACCGGGCGTCCTTCATGCCTTCGTAGACGGCGGACATCACATTCAGGGACGCCATGGGTGCATGGAAACGGAAGTCATCCTGTACCCCCGTACCATACTTCACCTGCGCGGTGTAGAGGAGTCCCAAGAAGGTGGTCTTACCCGAAGCTCGGTCCCCGAGGAGGGCGCAGGGCATGACGTGGTGCGTCAGACATTATCAGTATTTAATCCTGCCCGCAACGGTTATCGGGCGTGAGACCAGACGGAATTCAACGCCCGGCGCGCATGGCGAGGTCCCGAAGGCAGTCCAGAAGTGCGAGATATTCGTCCCTGGAATACTCCGGCTCCCACCCCCCATCGCCGCTTCGGCGAAGGCGAATCCTCTCCGACTGCCCCGGCGCCGCCCCCTCGGTGCGGACC
>JACQPO010000150.1 GCA_016207545.1 Methanobacteriota archaeon
GAGGGAACACGACGACGTACTCCCCCCATTCCGGCCCGAGCCTCGTGGCCGCCCAAGCGGACATTAGGAAAGGGAACGAAATCACGACCACGGTCACGAAGTACCTGTGTGCCTCGGGCCTCCTCGTCGCCCGAATCGGGGGCTCGGCGACGTCCTTTTCCTCTCCGCGTGGTCGGACAAACGCCGGCGGCAGCTCTGCGTCACGCCGCGTAGTGGAGGACGACGCCAAGCAGGAAGATGAGGAGGAGCAGGGCCACGTTGAAGTACGCGACCGGCCGGCTGCGCCGCCGGACCCGTTGCAGCTCCTCCGTGCGGCCCGCGCGGGCGTGCGCGCTGATTTGGCGGCCGTAGACCACGTTGTGCAGGTACAGCGTGAAGAGGAGGACGACGACGAGGGCGGCCTTGAACGCGAGCACGCGACCGAAGGGCGTCCCGACGAGCGCTTCCACGCTCCCGATGCGCAGAAGGGCGAGGGCGAGACCGGAGGTGAGGAGCGCAGCGAGGGACGCGTACACGACGGGCCCGAACCGCTTCGCGAGCACGCCGATGATCCGCGTCCGCTCCGCCTCCGCGAGGCCGAACGTGCGGGAGGCGGGGACCGCGACGAGCCAGATGAACAGGGAGCCGCCGACGAGCAGGGCCGCGGACACGAGGTGGATCGCGACGAGCGCGAACAGGACGGGGTTCACGCCTCCGCCTCCCCGCGGGAGGTCCACGCGGGCGGGACGTATGCACACGCAGGGTCCTCCCCAAGCGGATTCCCGAACCGGTGGAACGCCCGCGCTCGGGACCCGCCACACAGGTCGCGGAACTCGCACGCGCCGCACCGCCCGCGAAATCGCTCCGGGGCGCGAAGGTCGCGGAAGAGCGGGTGGTCGACGTAGACGTCCCGGAGGGACGCCGTGCGGACGTTCCCGCACGGAATCGGGAGGAAGCCGCCGGGATGGATCGTCCCGTCGTATGCGACGAACGCGATCCCGTTCCCGTCCCGCGTGCCCGCGGTGTGGGCCAAGCACTCCCCCGGCGGTCCTGCGCAGTCCTGAAGCGTCGCGGTGAGCGTGCGATACAGCGCATTGTCTGGCGGCGGGGCCCCGGCCTCCCGCTGCCGGACGACCCGGCGGAAGAAGGGACCCTCCACGGTCCGCACCGTCAACCCGCGGCACGCGGCGTCGTACAGGAAATGCGCGCACGCCTCGCATTCCTCGGGGGTGAGCTCCTCGACGCCTGTCCCTCGTCCCTGCCGGATGAGGAAGAACACTTCCCACCCCGCGGCGTCGAGCCCGCGGACGCGCGCGAAGATCGCCGGCAGCTGGTGTCCGTTGTCCCGCATCGCGCACGTGTTCACCTGCACGCGCAGGCCCGCGTCGATCGCGGTGCGGATCGCCGCGCACGTCTTCCCCCAGTGGCCCGGGACACCGCGGATGCGGTCGTGGGCGGGGCCCTCGCCGTCGAGGCTAATGGACATCGCGGAGACGCCAAGCTCCGCGAGGCGAGACAGGACGGACTCGGAAAGCGCATCGGAGACCGCGGGCGCGAGGGCAAGCCGCAGGCCCAAGTCCCGCGCCCGCTCGAGGAGTGGAAGCAGGTCCGCGCGGGCGAGGGGGTCCCCGCCCGTCACAACCAGGATTGGGCTGGGGCGGCCGAAGTCCGCGACGCTCTCGAGGAACCGTTCCGCCTCCCCTGTCGCTAACTCGCCGGGCAAAGGATCCGTGAGGGCGCTCGCGCGGCAGTGGCGGCAGGCGAGAGGGCATGCGCGCGTGGCTTCCCAAAAGACAAGGAGTGGTCGCACGCGGAAGTCCCACCCATGCGGCCCGCGGTCCAAGCGCCAATCTCCGCCGAGCCGCGACCAAGGCACGGGTAGATAGCCTTATGGCACGTATTACAACCCACAGCCCAGCAGGCCGGGCCACCGTCTCCCATGCGGATTGGTCGCTCCACGACGGCGAGTTTCAAATGGATCACACGAACACTTGGGGCGCTGCGACGGTCACGACGTACACGGCGAAGGGACCGCACTCGTCCGATCCCGGAATCCGACGGGTCGGATCCCGGCGCAGCTCACGGTCCCGACGACGTTCGCCATGATGGCGGTCTTTCTCGGGTGCCGGCTCCCTTGCTTGACGGCGCTGCCAATGGCCCGGACACGGACTGCGGTTGCGACGGCGGACGTCGTCTTGCGGCCACGGGCTAACCCAGGGGAAGGCACGCCGCCGTCCGGATTTGAACCGGAGACCACCCGGTTAACAGCCGGGGGCTCTACCAGACTGAGCTACGACGGCTCAGGCCGCCAAACCTGGAGGGCCCTCAAATAGTATTCGCACGGGTCATGCGAGGGACTTGCGGACATCCTGCACGGTCTGGCCGACCTCGTCGAGCATCGACTTCATGTAGTCCAGGAAGTCGTCGACCTTGTCCGTCGTGACCGCGCCCTCGGGCGACGGCTTGATCAGACCCTCCTGCTCCAGGATGCGAAGCGAGTATCGCACCTTGTGTTGCGGATAATTCAGCATCTCGCTCAGACGGATGATCCCGATTGGCTGGTTCTCGACGATCGCCTTCAACATCGTCACGTGTCGTTGTAGCAGCTTGATCTCCGTCTCGACCTTGCTTGCGAGGGCAGACTTGCGTGGCATGGCCAGTCACCGTGGAGGGCAGGGGCGGCATCCCGGCGGCGGAGATAAAGCATGCGGTTTGAAGCCGTCTGCCGGCACGTCCACACCTACAAAACGCACTATAGGTTCACACGCGACGCTTCCGCACATGCGCCGCGGTCGTCCACCACGCCATCTCGCGATTGTCCGCCTCAGCGGCGCCGTCCTTCGCGACCGCAATGAGACCGATGGGAACAGACTTCGGGAACAGCTTAAGCCCCGCATCGCACGCGCCTCGCACGCCGAGGTCCTCGATTTGGTCGTACACGAACTTGCAGAGCACGAGGCGGACGATCTCTTCGCCCACGCCCGTCGCCGCAACCGCGCCCATGGGGCCGGCGTACAAACCCGCACCGACAATCGGAGAATCTCCGACCCGGCCGGGCAACATGTAGGATACGCCGCCCGTCGAGTTCGCCGCCACGAACCTTCCCTTTCCGTCCCGTGCGACGGCGCCAACGGTGTCGCTCCCGGAGTACGTGCGCCACGCCTTCGCCCACGCGGGCAGTTTCTTCTTCGCGAGCTCTGTGAGGGTGTTGTGCCATCGCTCCCGCGCGCGATCCGTGGCGGGGTCGTAGAACGGGAAGCCATGCCTCCGCGCGAACCTCGTCGCCCACTCCCCCGTCAAGAGCAAGTGAGGCGTGTCCATTACTTTCCGCGCGACGAGGATCGGGTTCTTCACGTTCGAGATGGCCGCGACCGCGCCCACGCGCCGTCGCGAGTCCATGACCGCGGCGTCCATCTGGATGGAGCCGTCGAGCCGCATCCGCGACCCCGTGCCCGCGTTCGTCCGCGGATCGTCCTCGAGCACGACGACGGCGGCGATGGCGGCGTCGAGTGCGGAACCGCCGCGGCGAAGCTGCTGCATCCCCGCGCGCCCGGAGCGCCCCGCGACGTCCTGCACCTCGGCGATCGAGCCCACGCCGCAGTGCGTCACGACGATCGGCCGCATTGTCGGCGGCGAGCGAGAGGCCCGGCTTAACCCTTCCCTTCGGAGAACCGTGTTCCGCAGGGTTCCCGCTACGCGACGCCCGACTCCGCGATTTCGTCGAGGAGGTCCCGCACGCGGTCCGCGATCTCGTTGCGGATTTCGTGCCACCGCTCCTCCTGCACGTCCGCGGGGTCCGGGACGCCCCAGTGCTCCGTCTTCTCCGCGACATCCACGGGGCACGCGCCGAGGGAGCACATTGCGATCACACGCCACGCCTTCGTCGCCACGTCCATGTCGAACGGCTTCGGCTTGTGGCGGGA
>JACQPO010000144.1 GCA_016207545.1 Methanobacteriota archaeon
CGCAGCAGGCTCCGGAGGGCGACCGGGATCTCCCACGTGCCTGGCACGCGGACGACCGCGACGACGGTCGCCCCGAGCTCCTTCGCCCGCGCCTCCGCCGCGGCGAGCATCTTGTCCGGGATCGGGGCGTTGAACTCAGCTGCGACGAGGACGATACGAACCAAGGTCCACCTCGATCGGCCCCGCGTCCGGGAACCCCTGCCGCTGTCCCGTCCCCGCGAGAGTGGCCAGCTCGCCGGGCTTGAACAACAACCGCCACGCGTTCACGGCGTGCTCGCGTGCCCGCTGCTCGCACAGCCATGCGAGTTCCGCCTCGTCCTTCGCCTCCGTCTCGTATACGAAGACGCCGAGCACGTGCGTGTTCGTCATGAGCTGCACGTGCTGCAGTGCGTGGTCCGCGACGTTTGCGCACTCCCGGTCGATCGGGGCGCCGCCGACGTACCCGCACGCGACGACGATGTCGCACCCTTGTTCCTCGATGAGCTTCTTGCACGCGACGGGGAGGTCCTTGATCCCCGGGACCGTGACGCGGACCACGTCGAACGCGCCCGAGAGGCCCTTCAGCTCATCGACGACCGCGCGTCCCTCGTCCCACCGAGCGAACGTCGTGTCCACGACGCCAATCCGCTTCCGCCCGCCGGGACTGCGGCGTTTCGTCATCGCTCGAACTCCTGGAGCTTCTCCCGCAACTGGTAGTACTCCGCGACCCTCGCGATAATCTTTCGCGTTCCGTCCAAATCACTCTCGAACTTCGGGAGCCGCACGACCTTCGTGTGTTCGAGTCCGCGCTTTCGGCATTCTTCGAGGATGCGCTTTTCATCGTGGGCCTGGTCGTACCCGAGCGCGATTACGTCGGGCTTGATCTCGGACAAGATGTCGTAGATGTTCCCTTCGTGCCCCAGCACCGCGCGGTCCACGGGCTTCAACGCCGCGACCATCTCCCGCCTCTGGTCCTCGTGCACAATTGGTCGGTGCTTGAAATGCTCCGCGGTCGTGTCCCGGGCCACGACGACGACGAGCTCATCCCCGAGCTTCTTTGCTTCCTCGAGGTAGTGGATGTGTCCGGGGTGCAAAAGATCGAACACCCCCGTCGCCATCACGCGGACCATGCGCGCCACGCCTCGAGGATCTCCCGCCCCTCGAGGAACACGAGATTCCGCGCTTGTGCATATCGTTTTGCGTCCGCTTTCGTCAATGCACGCCCGTCATCGCCCAGCATCTCGCACACGGTCGCGCTCGGCGTGAGCCCCGCCATGAGGAGGAGCGCCGTGCACAGCTCCGTGTGGCCGCGCCGCTCCGCGAGCAGTCCGGGCGCGGGGTTGAGCAGGGCGACATGCCCGGGAGCACGGAACTCCTGCGCGAACGCGCGCTGCGCCCACCCGTTCTCCTGCCGGAGGGCCTCGCGCGTAATCTCCGCGAACCGCGCGATCGTACGGGCCCGGTCCGCGTCCGTGACGCCCGTGTACGTGTCGCGATGGCTGACCGTGATGCTGAACGCAGAGCGAGAATCGTACGGGAGAGTCGCGGGCACGAGGTCCTTCAGGATCGGATATGCGGACGAGGACGCTCGGAGCACATCGGCCAGAAACGGAAGCCCGAGCTTTTCCCGCGCGTCCGGCGGGACGACCGTGCAAATCCAGCCGCCCGCGTCCTTCCGCAAGACCCGGACCGCGTCCGGAGTCACGAACTCGCTCGCGATCGCGAGGTCCGTCTCCTCCTCCCGGCCCTCCCCGTCGTAGACCAACGCAAACCGGCCCCGCCGGAGCGCCTCCATGGCCCGGGAGACTGTGGACGCCATCGCGGCGAGCGACCCCCCGGGTTCATATCAACTTTGTTGTAGCTACCATAAAAAGAGTAAATGCTTCCGCCCCGAAACCCTATACGAGCAGGTCCCATGCGGGAGCCGTGCTCGGCGAGGGCGCCGTGCGGAGGGTGGATCGGAACGGGATTGCCCGCGATCTGGCCGCGCTACCGGATCAGCTCGAGAAGGGGCTGGGCCTCGGCACGGACCTGGGCCCGTTGGCGGTCGGTCGCGGCGCGACGATCGTCGGCATGGGCGGGTCCGCGATCGCGGGGGAAGTCCTCGGCGCATGGCTCTCCTCGGAACGGGGTCGCACGCTCCCCGTCGTGAAGGATTCCCATCTTCCCGCGACGGTCGGGGACGGGGACCTCGTCATCGCGGTGAGCCACTCGGGGAACACGCTCGAGACACTCTCCGCGACGCGCGAGGCGGTCGCGCGGGGGTGCGATATCGTCGGCGTCGCCTCCGGCGGGACCCTGAAGGACCTCTGCCGCGCCCGCGGCTATCCGCTCGCGCTCATCCCCGGCGGCCTCATGCCGCGGGCCGCGTTCGGGTACGTGTTCGGCGCGCTCGCGGGATTGTTCGGGCCCGAAACCGCTGCGGAGGTGCGCGGCGCGACGACCGTCGTGCGGAAGCGCGGGGCGGCCCTCGCACCCGCCGTGGCCGTGCCCCAGAACCCCGCGAAGAAGCTCGCGGTCAGCATCAAGGGGCGCACGCCGATCGTGCACGCAACGGCGACGTACGCACCGATCGCGCGGCGATGGCAGTCGGAGTTCAACGAGAACGCGAAGATCCTCGCCTGGGCCTCCATTCTCCCGGAAGCGGACCACAACGAGCTCGTGGGATGGGCGGAAGACCCCGCCGCGAAGCGGTTCGCGCCGATTTTCCTGCGGGACGCCGCGGAACCCGAGGACCACGCGCGGATGCTCGACGTCACCCGGGACCTGATCAAGGGGAAGGCGAAGACGGAGGTGGTCCGGGCGGAGGGGCCCACCCTCCTCTCCCGGATGCTGACCACGCTCCAGCTCGGGGACTGGACGAGCCTCTACCTCGCCGTGCTCCGGAAGGTTGACCCGACGCCCGTCTCGGTGATTAGAAAACTCAAGCAACGGCTGGCGAAAGACTGATTCGAATCGAGGGGAAGAAGCGAACGCCGAGGGGGAGATTTGAACTCCCGAGGGCCTTGCGACCCACTAGCTTTCCAGGCTAGCGCCCTACCGAGCTAGGCGACCTCGGCATCAGCCCGGCGCGAAGATGGAGGGACGTTATTAAAGGCTTTCAGCGCAGGAACGGCGCCGCTCCTTCTCCAGACGCGAAGACGCGCGGTTCGAGGTCGGTCGCGAGGAGTTCCCCGTCCGCGACGCCGCAAGATCCCTGGAGATTATCCGGCAGGTAAATTGCGACGGACTCCCCGTCTTCGTGCTCGAGCTCGACGGCGATCGCATCCGTCTTTTCGACGGCGTCCGGCTGGGACACCCGCGCGTCGAAACATACGGCGGACGCGCGGCATCGGCCTTCGCGCGCCTCCTTCCGCGGCCCATCCACAATCACGGCGACGAGTTCCGTGGAGTCCGGCTGCTCCTCGTCCGTGTACCCCGCCACGACCTCGACGTCCCCGTCCGGCGTCACGGAGCGGCCGACCTCACCGGCCCACCGCACTTCGCGAGTCCTTCGCGGCACGGTCGGGAAGCCAATGCCTTGCGACCGCGGCCCCCGTACAAAAGGAGATCTCACGGCCGCCATCGGAACGCGGCCTCGACCCGTCGACGCCCGGAGGGATGATTGTAAAACAGGGATTCGAGCAGAGGGTGAGGATCCGCCACGCCGAGGTTCTGGTCGTGGATCTTGACCATCGTGGTCCGGAACGCCTCGGGCTTCCCCGTCATCCGGATGGCGAACGCGTCCGCCGCGGCCTCCAGGCGGCGGCTCAGGGCGTTCAGGGCCGGCGCGAGGCCAGTGGAGACCGCGGCTACGGTGAGGGCAAGCAGCGGAAGCGCGGCGACGTCCGCGATTCCGTCGAAACCGAGCGTGGGAGCGGCGGCGCGCAACACGCGATCGACAAAGAACAGGCCTAGGAGCGAGGCCGCTGCACCCGCCACGGACAGCCGGGCAATGTCGCGGTTCACATAGTGCGCGAGTTCGTGCGCAATCACCGACTCGATCTCTTCCGGCGTGTAGCGGTCCAGGAGGGTGTCCGACAACACGATGCGGCGCGTCCTTCCGAGGCCCGCGAGGCCGCCCAACGCACGGGTCGTTTTCGCGGACGCGACCATACGGTACACGGCGACGACCTTCGTGCCTGCGCGCTCCGCGAGCGCGCGCAGCCGCGAGACCAACGTCTCGTCCCGCAACGGCTCGAACTTGAAGAACAACGGAGCGAGGAGCACGGGGCCCAGCCACGTGACCGCGAAGCCCACGACGAGGGAGATGGCCCACGCGAGGACCCACCACACCTCCGGGAACCGGGCGAGGAGGAGGAACAGGACGACGACGGAGATCACGGTGAACGCCAGGCCAATTCCGAGGGACTTGGCGACATCCGCGAGCCAGGAGCGGAGCCCCTGCACGGACATCCCGTACTTCCGCTCGAGGACGAAGCCGCCGACGAGGCCGACGGGAACCACGGGCACCCAGCACAGGAAGTACAGTAGGATCGCGTACAGCGCGTACTGCGGTATTCCGGCGCCGAAGAGGGAGGCCCACGCCTTCACCTGAAACGTGAAACCCGTGAGGAGCCAGACGGAAACCGCGACGTACGCAACGATGCGGATCGCGCCGAGGGCGACCCGCTTCCTCCGATATTCGCGCGCGAGTAGCTGCCGCTCCGCGTCGAACCCCAGCGCCGCCAGGCGCGCGGACCGCGTCTCGCTCACGACTTCCATCCCTTCGGATACGTCCCGGGGTCCATGAGGACCCGCTTCGTGTCCGCGACGACGCCCTGTTTCACGGACTCGACCTGCGAGCCCGTGAGGAACGCGTGCGCGAGGGCGACGCCCTCGCCCTTGGCGGTCACGACGGCGACGAGGTCCCCCTTTCGGATCCGGTCGTCCATCGAGGCGACCCCGGGCACCATGAGGTTCGCCCCGTGGCAAATCGCATCGACGGCGGTGTCCTTCACGACGATCCTCGGCAGGTGGTCGAGCAGCCGCTCCATGGGCAGCACGAGGGTGCGCAACCGGCGTTCGTCCCCGTCCTCCTTCCAGAACACGAGCGCATCCTGAAGCTCGAGGATCGGGTGCGCCTGGGATTCATCGAACGACGCGGTGCGCGTGCGGCGCAGGTCCGAGAGGTGCGCGCCGACTCCGAGCGCCTCCCCGATGTCGTTCGAGAGGGTCCGGATGTACGTGCCGGACTCGCAGCGGGTGCGAAACAAGACGAGCCGGCCATCCCGTTCGAGCAGTTCAAGCGCGTGGATCGTCCGCACGCGCAGCTCCCGCTTCACCGCGGACCGCACCGGCGGCATCTGGTAGATCGGCCCCGTAAACCGGCGGAACATGTCCCGGAGCCGGGCGTCCGGGACATGCTGATGGAGTTCGAGCACGCCGACGTACTCCTTGTCCCCGACGAGCATCGCGTCGAGGGCACGGGTCGACTCGTTGAACGCGATCGGGAGAACGCCCGTCACACGTGGGTCGAGCGTGCCCGCGTGGCCGGCCTTCTCCGCGCCGACGAGGTCGCGAACCCAGGCGCTGACCTGATGGGACGTCGGCCCCTGTGGCTTGTCCGCGACAAACATGCCGCGGCGCAACAGGTCTTGAATCGGTCGTTCCGGCGTGGACGCGATTACGCTGCCGCCCACGACCGGGCCTCCTCGTGGATTCGCCTCACGATTGCCTCTGGACGCATCTCGAAGGAATCAATCTCGAGCGCGTAGACGCTCAGGTCGTCCAAGTCAATCCCGTAAATCGCCTGATACCGCGCACGTTCCGAGGCTTCGCGGGCGAGGATCTCGTCGAGTGCCTGCTTCTCCGTCTTCCTTTCACGGTCCGCGATCCGCTTCGCCCGGACGTCGAGCGGGGCGATGATGAGGACGGAGAACGGCATCACGCCGCCGCGCGCGAGGAGGTGCGCCTGGATTCGTCCGTCGACGACGACGTCCTTTCCCGCCAACACAGCCTCTCGGACGGCCGCGAGGACCATCTCGTCGAGCTGGCGGTCGACGTCGTGGTGCTTCTCCGCGTACGCGCTGAACGTCACGAGGTCCATGCCGCGTTCCGCCGCCATTTCGCGAAACAGGTGGCCGCCACTGATGAGCACGTATCCGTACGTCTGCGCGAACAGTTCCGCCGCGGTCGTCTTCCCGCTTCCCGGTGGCCCGCCGATCGCGACGATCATCCTACGTGCCCTCGACCTCCATCGCCCGCAGCCGCCGTTGGAACGTCACCATCTTCAGGATGCGGGCGACGACTTGGCCGATGGGAATCGCGAGGAGGGAGTACAGGAGAATCCAGGCCGGGAACACGTAGGCGGCCCGCAGGTCCACGTTGGATTGCCAGGGTACCGCGAAGTAGACGCGGCCCTCGTTCACGACCTCCACGTACACGAAGCTCCCGAGCCACGCGAAGACGACGATGAACATGAGGAATGTGACCGCCATCGACTTCATCGGCGAGAACTGGACGTCGAGCGAGTCCTTCTGGAGGTTCGCCTGCATCTCCCGTAGCTTCTCGACCTTGCTCGTGTTCCCGCGGCGGACGGCGTCCATCGTCGCCTTCCGGAGCGCCCCGAGCTGCTTGTTCATGCGGGTCATCCGGACCCAGTCCGTGAAGTAATGCCGGACGACGGAGCTGATGACCGTCGTCAGGGAGCCCGCCAACAGGAGCGTGATCACGGGGTACGCGGCGCCGAACCCGATTGTCGGGCCGAACACGGCGCCCGCGGCGATCCCAAACGCCGCCCGCAGACCGGGATCGATGAGGACGAACATGCTGAGCAGGAACATCATGATGAGGAGGCTCCGGCTCAGGCTGGGCTTCGGCGGAGGAGGCCTCGCCCGCGGTTTGTCCTCGGCCATGGGGGCGCGATACACAGGGGGTCGCTAAAAGGGTTTGGACGGGCCCCGCTCATTCCGCGGCGGGACCGCCGCCCTCGAGTACCTGGGTGAGCTTCTGCTGGAGCTGCTCGTACCGCTCCCCGAGAGACTTCTCCTGCTTCTTGATCGTGTTCACGCGGATCTCGAGGGTTTCCTTTTGCTCCTCGAGCTCCTTCTTGAGCGCCTCGCGGTCCTCGACGCGGACGAGGAGGGAGCCCGTGCTGCGGTACATGGGCGTGTCCGCGCCCAGCTTCCCGAGTTCCTCGAGCGTGCTCGTCACCTCTCGCAGCTTCCCTTCGAGCTGGAGCCGCTGGGACGCGAGCACCTGGAGCTGCTGCTGGAGCTGCTGGAACTGCGCAAGCTGGTTCTGGACCTGGGGCGGAAGTTCCCTCACGCCGTCACCGTCCCGTGGACGTCGAGCGCGAGCTGTGCCCACCGCAGGTAGGAGTTCAACGCGGCGCGAAGGGCGGACACGTCCCCTGCGTCGATTAGAAGTTCGACGGTGTCGCCGTCCCCGACCACGCGGACCTGGGACCGCGGAATTTCCCGACCGGCTTCCGGGGCCAGGGACGCGCGCACGATGGACGCCCCCTTCCCCTGAAACGTGATTCGGGCTTGCATGTCACCGCGCCTTCACGACCTTCTTGACGTTCGGCCGCTCCTTGAAGAAGATCTTCGAGCCGCACCGCTCGCACTGGATGCCGACCGTGTTGATGTTCGTCCGGATCGGCTCGTGGCACACGCCGCACTTGTACATCAGGACGTCCCCTCGGGTTCCGGCTCCGCCTCGCCCGTGGCCTCGCGCTGCACGGTGGTCGTCACGACGGGGCGATACGCCCCGCCCGCGAACACGAGGCCGCAATGGCGGCACGCCCACACGCCCGTGCCGCGCCGCTTCACCGCGTACGCCATGCACCGCGGGCACCGGTGTCGCTTCCGCTGCTCGAGCTCGACGTCGAGGATGCGTCGGCGGATGCGGACGCCGTACCGGGGTCCGAATCGACCCACAGGTCCGACCTTCTTTGTGCGGCGGCTCATGCGCGGATGATCTCCCGAATCCCGTTCCCCAGCCGGCGCGCCGTGGAGATGACGTAGCGGACCTCGTCGTACGAGAAGCTTCCACTTAAGCCTTTCTGCATCGCGCGGATGTCCCCGTTCTCGTCCGTCGTCACCGTGAGCCGAGCGTCCGCGATCCGCTCCTCGTCGAGCCCCGGGTCGAACACGATCGACCTGCGGATTTTTGCGGCGGTCACGGAGACCGGCCAGTGGTCCAGGGGGAGCGGCTGGTCCTCGCCGCCCGTGAGCTTGGCGGGCAGCTTCGCGCAGCTCAGCGCGGACAGGGTGCCGTACGAGGATGCGTCGAACAAGTTCCCGTCGTAGTCCAGCACGTGGATGTCGATGAACAGGATCCACACCTTCTCCCCGGGGACGATACACAGCTTCGCCATGTCGACCGTCTTCGTCTCTCGGATGCCCCGATCGACGACCCTCGCGAGCTCGATCGCCTCCGGCCGCGGCGGTCCGGACTCGAACGTCGGGGACGCCATCGGGATGAGTTCCGCGCTCGTGGTCAGGACGCCAGAATTCGGAGTGTCCGGATACGGCTCCCCGGTCGAAATCTTCACCCCGACGAGCACGTCCGTGTTCCCCAACCGCGCCCGGGCGGAGCCCTCCGCGGTCTTGATGTAATTCTTCTCGATCGTGAGCTTCCGGACCTCCTCTGGCTCCCGGCCGTCCGCGCGTTTCCCAGAGGCGATCAGCTTCACGATGTGCTCCCGCATGAGCTCGGAGACGACCTCGGAACTCATGTGTCCACCCCTCGCTCTTCGAGGAGTGCCTCCGCGTCCGTCACCACGTACCGGCGGCGAAGGGCCTCCTTCTGCATCTCGTAGATCTTCATCGCGGCGTTCATGGACAGCTTCATCGCCCGGTCGAACTCGTCCTCCATGAGATGGCCGTCCATCTGCAGGAGCACGATTTCCCCCGTGCGGGGCACGACCGCCATCGGGCAGTCCGCGTCGCCGAAGTTGTCCTCCTCTTTGTTCAAGTCGAGGGCGACTTGGCCCGCGATTTTCCCGGACGCGCAACTCGCCACGAGATCGCGCATTGGCACACCGGCGTCCGCAAGAGCGACGCTCGCCGCCGTGATTCCGGCGCACCGGGTCCCCGCGTCCGCCTGCAACACCTCGATGAAGATGTCGACGGATGTGCGCGGGAACTGCTCCGTGAACACGACCGCCGCGAACGCCTCGCCCGCGACCTTGCTGATCTCCACGGATCTCCGGTCGGGGCCGGGTCGTTTCCGGTCCGACACGGAGAAGGGGGCCATGTTGTACCGGCACTGCACGAGCGCCCTCGCGGGGTCTTGCAAGTGCCTCGGGTGCGCCTCCCGCGGCCCGTAAACGGCCGCGAGGACGCGGTTGTCCCCCCACTCGATGTACGCGGACCCGTCCGCCCGCTTCAGCACGCCCGCTTCGATTCGGATCGGCCGCAGCTCGTCGAGCGCCCGCCCGTCGAGCCGACGACCGCTGTCGTCCACCAGCTGGATTTCCTTCGGAATGTGTTCGATGTCTTCCATGTCCTCACGCCCTTTGCGCGTAGGCCCGATCCAGAAACTCCTTCACCGCCTCGGTCAGGCCCAACGCCTGCGCGTGTTCCTCAATCAAGCGGATCGCGCGAATCGCAATCATCACGTCTTCCACGTTTCCCTCGAGCCAAATCCGTCCGTTCTGCCCAACGAACCCCTGGACCTTCGTGTACTTCTTGATCATCATGACCATGGAGCCGCCCTTCCCGATGATCCGCGGCACCTTGCTGTGGCTCACCTCGACAATCTGCCCGCCCTCCAGGCGGTGCAGCCCCTGCTCGCGCATCGTGACCTGCACCCGCTTTGTCTCGTCGACCTGCAGGATGCGGCAAATCGCGGAGTCGCCAATGTCCAGATACTTGGCCGTGTCGCCGAACTCGACCCGCCACGGGGATTCCGTCGCGTGGAGCGGCGCTGGGTACGGGGCGTTGATGTCCAGCAGCCAATGGCTCGGTCCCAGGTCGACGACTTGGCCGATCACCTCGTCGTCCGCGCGGGGGATATAGCGGCCGGACAGCGGGATGACGGAGACGACACCGCCGCGCTCGGAGCGAAGGCCGAGCTGGGCCGCGAAAACCTTGCCGTCCTCGCTGTACGTCCCTTCCCCGGACTTCAGGCCGCCAGACGCAATCAACTCTCCGGGGATAACGAGCTGCCGCTGCGGTGTAGAACTCTCCATTTACTCATCTCTCTCACGCCTGTTCCGCCCTCCAAAGGGGGCACCCTACTTTAGCGTTTGGGTGGGCTCCACGGTCAGATTCGTTGGTCCGCCTTCAGGATCTTCGTCTCCACGTTCCCCTTAGTCTTCGCGTTGAGCCGCTCGAGGAACTCCGTCTGCATCCCCGCGGGCATCTCGACGACGCCGATCCACGAGCCATTCGGCTGCCATTCCTCCTTGAGGATCGTGCCGAAGGAGCGGATGTCCCCGAAGCACTTCGCCGCGTCCTCCGCGGACAGGCGGACCGCAATCCGCGCCTTCTCGAACCGGATTGGGAGGAGCGGGCGGAGGGCGTCGAGCACCTCCTTCACCTGCTCCTCGAGCCCTTTGAACGGGTCGACGTGAACCTTCGCCTCCTCCATCGCAATCTCGATCCGCTGCGGCGGGTGCGGCGTCCCCGTCTGCGGGTTGATCGCGTTGGCGGCGATGTACTGGACGACTTGTCGGCGTTTCTGCTCCTGCATTTGCCGCCGCTGCTCCGTCGTAAGCTGGATCTCCCCTTTCTTGATGAGGATCCGCGCGACGTCGATCGGGTCGTCCGTCTCGAAGAACTCCTTCATCTTCTCGGAGGACGCCTTCGAACCCTTGTGGGCGTCCCGGAACACCTGGTCAATCGCCAGGTTCGCGAGCAGGTCCACGTCTTTCCCGTCGCGAATCTGCTGGACGGCATCCGGTTTCACGAGGACTTCGAACCGCTCCCCGCCCCTCTCGATGCGGGCAATCACGTACTGTTTGAAAACGTCGTCCGTTCGGTCCGTGCGGAGCTCCTTCGGCATGTCCCCGCCTACGAGGCGCCGGGCACCCTCCGCATGTACGCCAGGATTTCTTCTTCGGACAGGCGGCGGAACCGCTCGCCCTCGACGACCATCCCGACCTCGATTGCCTTCGCGTCGAGCTTCTCCTCGCTCGCCTTCTGGAGCGCCTCGAGGCCGAGGACGACCGACTCCTCCTGGGTCATGCCGTCCCGATACTTTTCCTCGAACAATTCCATGACTGTGTTCCGGCCCGCGCCGATGCTCCCGGCCTTGTAGCTGACGAGCGCCCCGCTCGGATCCGTTTCGAACAGATGGATGCCCGCGTCGTCGACGCCCCCGACGAGGAGCGCGGTCCCGAACGGCCGGACGCCGCCGTACTGCGTGTAGTTCTGCTTGAAGTCACAAATCCGCTTCACGAGCAGGTCCACGCCCATCCTCTCGTTGTACGTGACCTTGTTGATCTGCGCCACGAGGCGCGCGTAGTCCACGAG
Organism: Methanobacteriota archaeon; assembly: GCA_016207545.1. Taxonomy (GTDB): domain Archaea; phylum Thermoplasmatota; class Thermoplasmata; order RBG-16-68-12; family EA-27; genus EA-27. The sequence continues at coordinate 11,385 of JACQPO010000144.1, forward strand.
GACGCGCGCGTCTGCGACGAGCCCGGAGGTCGCGCACCCCACGTGCTCGTCGATCTGGAAGATCTTCTCGATCGAGGAGGTCTCGACGAGGCGGCTCCCGATCTTCTTGTCCGCCATGAGCACGATGCCATTTCGGAACTTGAGCCCCGCGGTCGTGTTGCCACGGGTGACCGCGACCCGCGCGTATTCTACCTGAAACAACCGGCCGTCCGGCGAGAAGACGGTAATCGCGCGGTCGTACGCCATCTGTCCGGGTTGCATAAGGAATCCCGCGGCGCTAAGCAAAGGGTCGCTTATAAACCTATTCGACTGATACGCGAGACCGGAGGAATTTCGCGCGGGCCTTGCGAATCGTTCCGCTCGTCCCGAGGGTGCGCACGGTTGCATCGCCCAGCGGGAGGCCGTTGAGCAGCGCGATCGTCGCGTCCTTAGCGGTGTGGGCGCACTGCACGAGCCCTCGCGCGCCATCGTACTCGACGAGGCGCACGCGGTCGCCCGCGTCCCGGAGCGCGGTGGTGAGGCGGGCCTTCGGCACGGGCGGGGTCACGACGAATGCGATGTAGCGTTGGCGGCCCTCTCGGTCGCGGACGACCACGAAAGAAAGGAACGTGGCGGTGCCCCTAAAGGTTGCGTCCTTCGGGGACCGCCCCGGGAGCGAGCGGCGTCACCGGACTTCGTCGACGTCTTCCGCCACCGGCGTGTGGCCGTACTCGCGGCCCAAGAGCACCTTGCTCTTCACACCCGTGATCACGAGGAGGACGCGCACGGTCCGCTCGAGATCGGGTTCGACGGAGCAACCCCAGATGATCCGGGCTTGCGCGTTGACCTTCTGTCCGATGAGCTCTGCGGCCTTCTCCGCCTCGCTGATCGTCAGGTCCGGCCCGCCGACGACGCGCACGAGCACCCCGCGGGCGTGGGTCAAGTCGACCTCGCCGAGGAGAGGGGATTCGAGCGCCTCGTTCACCGCGTACTCGATGCGGTCGCGGTCCGCGTCGCTCTCGCCGAGCCCGATCATCGCGACCCCGCCGCCCTTCATGATCGTCATGAGGTCCGCGTAGTCGAGGTTCACGAGCCCCGGCTTCGTGATGATCTCCGTCATCCCCTTGATCGACTGCATCAGGATTTCGTCGGCGACCTTGAACGCCGCGTCAATCGGCAGCCGGGGGACGAGCTCGAGGAGCCGGTCGTTGTAAATCACGATCGTCGTGTCGCAGAAGCGGCGCAACCGGTCGAGGCCCGCCTCGGCGTTCTCCATGCGGATTTTGCCCTCCGCCTTGAACGGCATCGTCACGACGCCCATGACGAGCGATCCGGACTCCTTCGCGACCTTCGCTACGAACTGGGCGGAGCCCGTGCCCGTGCCGCCGCCCATCCCTGCTGTGATGAACACCATGTGGGCGCCGCGGATGAACTCTCGGATTTCCTCTTCGCTCTCCTTCGCAGCCTGTTCGCCAACCTCGGGCAGGGCGCCCGCCCCGAGGCCCTTCGTCAGCCGCTTCCCGATCAGGATCTTCTTCGGCGCGTGCACGGCGAGCAAGTGTTTCGCGTCCGTGTTGACCGCGCACAGCTGCGCGCCTTGGACGCCGGCCTCGCTGCACCGGTTAATCGTGTTGGACCCGCCGCCGCCGCAGCCGATGATCTTGATGCTCACGTTCAGCGAATCGACGATTTTCTGGATTTCTTCGTCTTCGCCGATCGTGGGGTGCGGCTTCTGAGGGGCCGCCTCCTCTTTCGATCGCGTTTCCTCATGCCGCGCCAAAGCTTCGCTTACAATGGATTTCATTCGGTGATCCCATCCCGAAAGGTTCTGACAGCCCGCGGCATCGAAATCTGCCTATTTAAAAGTAGTCATACATACGTCGGACGATACGCCCGTACGGGTCCGCCATCGCTCGGACGGCTACATCCGCACGAACGTCTCGAACCCCTGCACGATCCCGTATCCGTAGTGGTCGTCGTGGGGCAGCTGTTGGCCCTCGACAGGGAGCGCGGCGTCCATCAGGGCGCTCTTGAACGGCAAGATTGCGGACGGGTTGTGGCGGTAGAACACGTGGTCCTCAGGCTGGAGGAGGAGCGCGACGATGCCGGACACGAGGGCGGCCGCCGGGCTCGTCCCCAGAACGTACCCGTACCGCCCGTCGGTCAGCACGGTCGCGATCTCCACGCCCGGCGCGCCGACCTCCGGCTTCTTGTTCGGGTCCGTGCGGAAGACCCCGTTCCGGCCCGCAGAGGAGAACGACGCGACGACGCCCAGCCGATCCACGGCGCCGACCGCAATGACACGGGGGACCGACGCGGGACTCTCGACCTCGCCGTCGTCGTGCTGCCCGTCGTTCCCCGCCGCCGCGACGACGATAATCCCGCGGTCGAGGGCGCGGCCGACGGCGTCCTCCGTCGCGCTTCCCAGGAACGGATGGGCCCGCCCGCCGAACGACAAGGAAATCACGTGGGCCCCGTCGTCCGTGAAGTCCCCGTCGCCATCGGGGTCCATGCAAAACGTGACCGCGCTCGCGACCTGAGTGTCCCCGCCGCTCCCGGAGGACGAAATCGCCTTCACGACTATCAGGTTCGCGTTCGGCGCGACGCCTTTGAGCCGCCCGCGGGCGAAGATGATGCCCGCCATCGCGGTGCCGTGGCCTTCGTCGTCGTACGGCTCGGCCCCCCCGTTCACGAAGTCTCGCCATTGGACGAGCTTCGCGTTCTGGAACTCCGGGTGCGTCAGGTCGATGCCCGTGTCGACGATGCACACCGTGATCCCTGACCCGTCGAGCCCCCGCGCGTGCAAGTCCTTAATCTGGGTCATCTCGTACGCCCACGACGACGGATCGATGTCCGTCCCCGTGACGAACCAAAACCCGAACGCCGCAAGGGCGACCGCGAGGGCGACCGCGATGGACACGAAGACGTACCGCCGTGGGCGCGGCGCACGCGGCGAGCGCGCCTCGAGAACGTCGGGAGGAGACGGGGGCACCAGGGCCACGCGACGTCAACCCAGGGGCGGGAGAAAAACGTTCGCCCCACAGTTCAATGGTGGAGACCTTTCGTTCCCCAGAGGACCACCAAGATAATGAAGATGACCATGACGACGGTAATCACGGCCCGGTTGCGACGAGCAACGCCCAGTCGGCCAGCTGGCCGCTGGCAGTTATGTCGATTCCCGCCGTCGCAATGCCTCCCATCACCACGTTGCTCCACAGCAGGCCAATCACGAACCCGAACGCGGTCCCCAGGAACGTGGCAATCGTCTTGCGCACCCTCGCAACGGAAGTTTTCGTTCCTCGGCCATGAGAATAGCCTGGGCGGGGAGCGGCCCCAGAAGTCTTGACCACTAGCTACGTTAATCTGTAGGAGGCGGTGGCGGAGGAAGGCCTTCCGCGAGGACGACGATTCCGCGATCGCCAATCTCTATCGGGTAGATCATCTCCTCGTGCGCACTGCCCTTGAACTTCTCGATCGACACGAACCGCCGGATCCCCGATTCGTCCCGAACCCTGTGCAGGCGCACCTCGCCGCGCGCGAGGAACGATTCCGGCGGCACGTCGCGCTCCCCCGCGGTGTCTACCGCCAGCAGCGCGGTCACCTTCTCCTCCGTGAGGAATCGCATGAAGCTCTGCGTCGCGACCTCCTCTTCGAACTCCCGCATGCAGAAGTAGCGGAGTCCGGTCATGGAATCGATCGCGATTCGCTCGTACTCGTGGCGGCGGAAGAGGCTCTTGAGCAGCTGTTGCAGGGAGTGGATCGTGACCTCGTGGCTCTCGACCTCGGGCGTCTTCCGGATGGCCTCGGCCAAGTCGCGCATCTTCTCCGGCTCCTGCTCGTCGCTGATCTCCACGATCGGCGTCGGTTCGAACCGCCGGATATCCGAGTTCGCGTCGAGGACCTCGATGTCGCCGATGTCCCAGCGGAACGAGCGCATGTTGTCCCGAATCTCGTTGGGCGGCTCGTCGAGCGCGACGAGCAAGACGCGTTCCCCGCCCGCGATCCCCTCGAGCAGGAACTGCGTGAGGAGCGTCGTCTTCCCCGTTCCCGGCGGCCCGGAGACGATGTACGGCCGGTTCGGGATGAGTCCGCCGTGGAGCATGCGGTCCAAGCCGGGGACGCCCGTCGGGATCCTCATTTCGTCCTCCCTTTCGCGCGTTTGGCGGCTTCCTGAATCCGCAGCTCCTCCGCAAGCCGGGAGTTCGCCGCGAGGAGATGGCGGAGGGATTCGTCGTACCGCTTCCGCTGCAGCGCGACGACCGCGCGCAGGAGGGCCGCTTCCGCCTCCTTCGTCTCCCCTTCCGCCGCGCGCACGGCTTCGAGCGCGGAGATGACGTCGTCCATCCGGCCGTTCACCTCCGCCGCCAACCGTTCCTCGAGGAACGACGCGCCGATCGTGCGGAGGAGCGGGCCCTTCGTCGCGACGGGCGTGTCCGGGTACACGATGATGCCGCGGCCGCCGATGACCATTGGACGAAGTTTCTCGTCGAACGACGTGCCGCGCATCCGCTCGATGGAGATGGCGCGGCGCACGACGTTCCCGTCGATCCACTTGTGCATCAGCATTTCCCCGCGCACCAACAGGGACTCCGGGTCGAGGGCGTCCGGGGCCGACGGGTTTGAGACAATAATTGTCGTCACCTCGAGCTCGGAGAGGAAGCGAAGGAACGATTGGACGAGGACGCGGGCCTCCTCGCCGCGGAGGGAGAACCGCCGGAGCGCCGTCATCGAGTCGATCACGATGCGCGTGTACGCCTGCCCGCCGTCTTCGATCAGGTCCCGCCGCGCCTGCTTGATCATCTTCTGGACGGAGTGGATCGTGACCTCCATTGTCCGCAGCTGTGTACTTTTGCGGAGGTCGCGCACCTTTTCCATGTCTCGGACGTCGAGCGTCGTCCCGACGTCGATGACGTTCTTCTTTTTGTGCGCCCGGATGTCCGGGGTCGCGTCAAGCGTCGTCAGCTGGTCGAGGTTCCAGCCGAACGCCTCCATGTTCGACTTGATCTCGCTCGGCGGCTCGTCGAGAGCGACGAGCATCGCCGACTCCCCCCGCTTCAGCCCGTCCAAGAG